>CAZFWL010000053.1:0-10384 GCA_964522775.1 uncultured Halomicronema sp. | reverse complement strand
TGTCCAGGTTTGGTCAAGTTCTTTCATCGGTCATACCTCTTATTTGCTGGGGTGACTATCGCTTTACCCAGGCGGTTTTCGAACCCCAATTGTGGGTTGCCAATCCGGGAGTGATTGTGTTTACTAGCTTAACTACGTTGAGGCAGAGCCCATGTCTATAAAGGCGATCGCAATCTTTGACATTGATGGCGTGATTCGTGATGTGGGCGGATCGTATCGCCGGGCGCTGGCCGATACCGTTGAGCATTTTACCGAAGGTCACTTTCGCCCCTCGCCGACGGATATTGATGAGCTTAAAGCTGAGGGCCTTTGGAATAACGATTGGGAAGCCTCGCAGGAGTTTATCTACCGCCATTATGAGGCGGCTGGGAAGTCGCGGGATTTGCTCACGCTCGATTACGACGTGATCGTCGATTTTTTTCAGCGACGCTATCGGGGCCCCATGCTTGAAGATCCGAATCAGTGGACGGGGTATATCACTCAAGAACCACTCTTGGTGACCCAGCAGTATTTTGAGCAGTTGACCGCAGGGGATGTTGCTTGGGGATTTTTTAGTGGTGCAACCCGCGGTTCAGCCCACTTTATTTTGGAGCAGCGATTGGGTTTAGTGGAGCCGTTGCTGATAGCGATGCACGATGCGCCAAGTAAGCCCGACCCCACTGGCTTTTTCCAAGTGGCCGAGCAATTAGGCGGAATATCAGATGTGCCCGTGATTTATGCGGGCGACACTGTTGCGGACATGCAGACCGTGCAGCGAGCGAGGAGTCAGCGGCCGGAGGGTAACTGGTTGGGGGTCGGTATTTTGCCGCCCCATGTGTTGTCGGCTGGGGATGCATATGCGGCGGAATATGGCGATCGCCTCAAAGCAGCGGGGGCCGATCTAGTTTTGCCACAACTGATGGACTTAACCGTCACCGCCATCAACCATCTCTGTGAGCAGGCATCAGGGCGTGCCCAACAATGACGTTCAAAGATTATTTTTCGGGACATGCGCCTGACTATGCCCAATATCGGCCCTGCTATCCGGCCGCGTTGTTTACCTGGCTGGCGCAACAGTGTACGGAACGCGATCGCGTTTGGGATTGTGCCACGGGAAATGGCCAGGCCGCGATCTCATTAGCCGAGCACTTTTCACATGTGATCGCCACTGACGGTAGCGCAACGCAGATCCGACAGGCTCCATCCCATGCGCGCATCTCTTACCGGATTGCCTTAGCCGAAGCGAGTAGTCTAGAAGCTGATAGTTGCGATTTGGTCACTGTGGCCCAAGCCCTTCACTGGTTTCAGCTGGAGAGTTTTTATGCTGAGGTGCGGCGAGCCTTAAAGCCCGATGGCCTGTTGGCAATTTGGTGTTACGGCTGTCCTCAAATGTCTACTCCTGAACTGAACGCGCGGCTGCAGGCCTATTACGGCGAGACATTGGATGATTTTTGGACACCGGAGCGACGGCTGGTGGAAACAGGGTATGCCACCCTGAATTTTCCGTTTGAGGAGCTGACAGCCCCAGTTCACACCATGGCGGTGACGCGGATTTGCTGGGCTATCTGTTCACCTGGTCAGCGACGCAACGATTCATCGCGAGCCACGGCTTCAATCCGTTGGAGGAGCTGGCTGTAAAAATGGCTTCTCTCTGGACGAGCGATCGCCTCCTGATTACTTGGCCGTTGACCATGCGCGTGGGTCGCCCCTGCAGCTAAGAAGGAGTCGTTACTGTAGATTTGGCGAATGATGTGCAGCGGTCTGTTACCAAGGATTGCCCACTAACGTAAAAGCTGCCCAATAATATGGATGCTGAGTATCGGCGAATCCTGAGCCGCTAAGTTCGTCGGGGAGCGGCTTGCTACCACCACTCCAAACAAGTTGGTCATTTTGAACGACGACATCGCCACGCAGCATGGCTAGTTGAGCCTGTCGTAGGGCTTCAGCTTTGTAATTCACTTGTCCGACTTGAGTGTAGAGTTCGGCCATCAGGCCAGCGGTTTCGAGGTCGCTAACCTGCCAGAGGGCGGCGATCGCACTTTTGGCCCCCGATTTGATGGCTAAACCAGCAAACCCTAATTCTGCTTCCGAATCTCCCAAAACGGTACGGCAAGCGCTCAAGACCATGAGTTCTACGGCGGGTTCCCCAAGTTGTAGCTGGGGCAATTCGTCCAGTCCTAGCTGTTGATCCCAAAACTGAATGTAAGAGTTGCTCAATTCGCCGCTGGTAAATTGACCATGGGTGGCCAGATGCAAGATGGGGTAGGCCTCTTCGGCACGTTCTGTGACCAACGTTTCAGGCGTGAACGTTTCGTTGAGGTAAGACTCGCTGACTCGCAATTCGCTAATGGTGGCAATTTCGAAGGGGACTGCGGGTAGCGGTGGCTGATTGCTAAATTCAGAAGCGCCCATCGCCAACACCGCGGCATTGCGAATGTTGCCGATGCGCGTGTCAGTCAAGGATAGACTCGGCATCAGGCCGACGCTGTAGTTCTCAATAATGAACTGTTCGCCGTCGTGCAGTGCTGCCATGGGGAGCGATCGCAGCCCCTCATCCAGCACAAACGAAATATGCCCGATATCTTCTGCGGCCAAGGCCTGCTCTAAAGGTGCTACCAGCCAGCTGTATAGCGCCTGCGATGGAATTAAGTAGTTGTCTAGACGGCGACGAGTGCGATCCGTGAGCTCGATTTGCAATTGCTGCACCGCCGCGAGGACTTCGCTGCGGGTGACGCCGGTATTAATGCGCCGCGGGGTGTTGTCGGAAGTAACCAGCACTAACTGCAAAACGTCTTCGGCAGCGGTTGCGGTGGTACGCTCCTGTCGTCCTTCCGCTTGGGCCACAATTTGTTGCCCTAAAGCATCGTCAACAACCAGCCCTTTAGTTGCTAAACCGGCATCGGCAATCAGAGTGGCTTCGGTCGTCGCGGTTTCTGCCTCATCGCTGGGAGGCACAAAGCTGGCATAGGCGATCGCGGGCGTCACTCCGGTAATATTGCGGGCGCGATCGAGCGCATCCAGATCTTCGAAGGCACTGGCCTCAACCCCGAGATGCTCTTCAAATTGTTGTACGTAGCTGGGCTCCGAACTATCTCGACGAGTTTCGGGCGCGGTCTCAGGCGGCAGCGTGGGTGGATTACAGTCTCCAGCGACGCATTCAAAATTTTCATCGCCACCACTTGAGCCGCCACCGGCATCGCCCTGAAACTCAAAAGCGCCGATGTCGCGGCTGCCGCCGCTGAGGGGAAAGCCGCGTTGGTCAGTACCCGAGCCGTTACCGGCATCAATGGCCGGACTGCCCGCGACCAGCGCCAGGGTTTGGGTCGGGCCACCGTTGTTTGTCAAAACGGTGGAGATAATGTCTCCTAGTGGCACTGCGGGTACGATGTCACTCGCCGTTACTTCAAATCCAGCAATGCCAGGCGTTCCATTAGCGCCAAAGAGATTATTGCTGCTCGATAGACTGCCGCCGTTAAATACATTGTTGGCCGGGCCACCAGTGGCAGTGTTGCCGCTGACTAAACTGCTGGTCAGGATCAATGTGCTGCTATCAAGCGTGTTAGAAATGCCGCCGCCGATCGCTGCGGTATTGCCGACAATAGTGCTGTTGGCAATCGTCATCAAACTATCGTTTTCGGCACCACCGCCCTCAGCGGCAGCCGCATTGCCGAAAAGGGTGCTGTTATTGATGGTGACGGTGCCGCCAGCATTGTTGTTATCGACGCCACCGCCATCGTCGCCAGCGGTGTTGTCGTGAATGGTGCTGTTATTGATAGTGACGGTGCCACCAGCATTGCTAATGCCACCGCCATCCCCCCCGGACTGATTATTGCGGATGGTGGAATTGTTGATGACCAGAGTGCCTTCATCTGGCGTGATCGGAAACTCAAAGCGAGTATTGGCAATGCCGCCACCGGTGGCATCAGCCTGATTGTTGCGAATCACGCTGTTGTTGATCACGAGATTGCCAAAATTGTTGATGCCGCCGCCGGGGCCCTCGGGGCTGAAGCTGTTGGCGACGCTCAGATTATTGATTTGGGTCTCTGGTAAACCAGGCAAACTAATGGCTGAGACCGAAATCGGGCCACTGTCAGAGCCATCCAGAATCGTGTTGGCAGCGCCACTGCCCTGCAAGCGCATGCCAGAAGTAAGGAAGATCGGCTCAGGTTCACGATAAGTGCCAGCTCCCAAGTTGATTTCAGTAATGCCTTCAATCGTGCCGATCGCTTCTAGGGCATCATTAATCGTTGGGTTATCGATCTCGGCTAATCCCTCTTGGTTGAGATTTAGAATCAGATTGCCATCGCCAAAAATATTGATGACGGACGGGCCAACCTCTCCCTCGCTTTGAAGATATCGAGAGGCGGTTAGCGTTAGCGTGGCCCCATTAATCGCGTCGGCATTGATATCTTCTTCTAGAAAAATATCGCCTTCACCGCCAGGCGTGCCCGTTTCATCAGCGATCGCACCCTCAATAGTAGAGGCCGTGAAATTAGTGCCCGCCTCTAGGGCATCTTGAATGGCGAAAATAATATCCCCCCCAAGAAAAATGTTGCTGGGGTCAACGAACCATTCTCCGGCGGTTCCCTGAGGGGCACTGGCGAACACCCTTCCTCCTGTGACAGTCACAGTCTCGCGACCCGATGTTTCGACTAAACCGCCATCGCCACCGTTTGGGCCACCCCGAGCAGTAATCAGCCCCTGAAATAGCGTGGTGCCATCGGCCCAGACAATGACTTCACCGCCATTGCCCGCATCGAGAGCATCGGCTTGGATTACGGTATTGGCATCGATCCAAGTAGTTTGGGCACGGGGCAACCCGCCCTGGCCTTGGTAGTCACCGCCAATGCGGACATTGCCACCAGCTTCATGGCCAGAGGCGGCAAGCACGGCATCGGTGAGCGTAATGGCGCGCCCTAACACGAGCACTGTCCCCCCCTGAGTCTGCTCGACATCGATCTCCCCAGAGACGATCGCGCTTCCTGACTGGGCGGCAACGGTTGCCTCACCCAGTTGAATGGTCCCATCGGCATTAACCGTGACGTTCGTTGCCGCCGCGATCGCACTCCCCGTCAATAATTCGGGTAATGTCAGCGGCGAAAAGGGCGTCGCCGCTTCGTTCCCTGTCGCTAACGTTTCGAGTTCGAGATTCAGCAGTGAGCCGGTTTGAGCAATGCGAACGAGATTGCTGCCTTCCACGGCACTAATCACCACCTCTCCACCGGGAGCGGTGAGCGTGCCTGTATTTAGAACTTGTCCGCCTAGCAGCATGATGGTTTCGCCTGGGGCGACGGCTAAGTTACCTGCGGTCACCACACTGGCGGGACTGTCTAACGTGAAGCCGAAGCTTTGGGGGGCACCGACGAGCGTGGCATAGTCAGAGTTTCCAGTAAGGTCAAACAAACCGTCGGCAAAATTGATCTGATTGGCGGTTGTCGCTGTGAAGCTGCCCTGGAGATTGAGGGCCGAGTTTGGCCCCATCAGGATGCCATTGGGATTGATGAGGAACAGGTTGGCATTGGAGCCGCTCACCTGCAAGAGCCCGTCAATGAGGGAGGGATTATTGCCGGTGACGCCGCTCAAAATATTGAGAATTTCCGGCTGGGTAATGAAGGTGGCGCTTTCTCCAGTGAGGAGATTGAAGTCGGTGAAGCGATGGAACAGGTTTTGGTTGTCGGCAGAGGTGCTGCCCCCGGTAATGCTGTAGTCAGGCCCGTTGGGTGTGACTTGGGTACCGGTGCCATCTGTGGCGGGAACGATGCCCTGAGCCTGAACCGGCCAACCGTTGAGCGTGAGCAAAAAAGTGGCGCTCGTGCTGGCGATCGCCCCCATGGTTAGAAATCTCATGCTGCTTTCTCCGCGATCGCCCGCTAGGCGTTGGCATGGCTGTTTTGACACTCAGGGTCATTACAGACGATCTGCTGGGTAGATGTGTATCGTTTGCAACGAGAATTAGCAAATTTTAGCGATTACAAATGATGGCTAGCGACTAAAGTAAATGGCTTACCAAGGACTGCCTACCAAAGTAAACGCCGACCAGTAATACGGATGTTGAGTATTGCCGAAACGCAAGTCAGCCAAATCTGGGGGCAGGGGTACGGCACCGGCGCTCCAAGTCAGCTGGTCTGATTGCACTGTGACGTCGCCTCGTAGTATGGCGAGTTGGGCCTGACGCAGCGCTTCGGCTTTATAGGGTTGCTGGCTCAACTGCGTATAAAACTCCGCCATGAGGCCAGCGGTTTCTAAATCACTTACCTGCCAGAGCGACGCCAGGGCAGAGCGGACGCCTGCCTGCACGGCTAAGCCGGCAAACCCTAATTCGGCAGCGGGATCACCTAGGGCCGTTTTACAGGCACTCATGACTAGCAGCTCCAACGGTGGGTCGTTGAGTTGGAGTTCTGGGATTTGCGTCAGGTTGAGTCGTTCATCCCAAAATTGGATGTAGGAATTTTCGGGGCCACCGGGCAGAAATTCGCCATGGGTCGCCAAGTGCAAAATCTGATAGTCATCGGTCTGCCGTTCGGAAACGAGGGTTTGCGGCGTAAAAGATTCGTTCAGGTTGCGTTGGCCTTGCCGCAAGTTGCCCACAATCGTGCTGAGTTCAAACGGAACGGCGGGTAAGGCAGGCTGGTCAGTAAACTCGGATGCACCCATTGCCAGCACGGGGGCTCGCCGCACATCGGTGTAGCGGGTATCGGTGAGGGCTAGGCTGGGCATAAGCCCGACACTATATTTTTCGATGATGAATTGCTCGCCATCGTGCAGGGCCGCCAGGGGCAGCGATCGCAACCCCGGAGCCATGATCATCGAAACATGGCCAATGTCTTCTGAGGCAAGGGCGGGTTCAATCGGAGTGATCAGCCAGTCATACAGCAGTTGCGAATAGCGCAAATAGTCAGTCAAGCGCCGTCGAGTGCGATCGGTCAGCTCAATTTGTAAACTGCGCACAGCGGCAACCACCTTTTCGCGAGTGGCTTCGGGCACTTCGATCTGCTGGGGCTGACCGTCAGGCGTGACGACTACCAGTTGCAGGATGTCGGTCGGTTGCGGATCGGGCAGTTGCTTGAGCCGCGATCGCTGCCCCCCGCTACTGCCGGCTGGAGTGAACCGGGCATAGACTAGCGCCGAGGCGGT
Organism: uncultured Halomicronema sp.; assembly: GCA_964522775.1. Taxonomy (GTDB): domain Bacteria; phylum Cyanobacteriota; class Cyanobacteriia; order Phormidesmidales; family Phormidesmidaceae; genus Halomicronema. The sequence continues at coordinate 3,271 of CAZFWL010000053.1, read as the reverse complement.
GCCGACCTGTTGGGTCAGGGTTTGCAACGTATCTTGGCTGGCTTCAAAATTCGGCTCAGGCAAGACGGGCAAATCAAAGTAACTCACAAAGTCTTCGGCGTAGACCGAATCTTCAAATGCCCAATCTTCGCCAGTCAGATCTTCAGCATTGGCCTCAAAATCGCGATCGCCGAAATCTCGTCCTTCCGCCTCTTCCGCAAACTCGTCACCGTCTTCAAACCCCTCACCGTCCTCTTCGCCTTCTGGGCCATCTTCTTCTCCCCGGTCGCGTCGGCCGCGCCCATCGGAGCCCTCGCCCTCTGGGCCCTCCTCAAAATCATCGGGACCGCCCAAGTCATCCGGGCCATCGCCGAAATCATCGGGACCCTCGCCGAAGTCATCGGGGCCGTCAAAGTCGTCGGGCCCATCCCCAAAGTCATCTCCTTCGAACCCGAAGTCGTCTCCTTCAAAGCCGAAGTCATCGCCGAAGTCGCCGGGCTCGCCAAAGTCATCTGGCCCTTCTGGCGGTGGGTTCTGACACCCATCAGGGCATCCCGTTTGCCCCGTTTCAGTCACTGTGAGCAGGCCTCCCTGGGGCTCGATCGCGCCCCCGCTGGTGACAAACACAGCGTTGCCGCTCAAAGTAATGTCGCCCCCGCCGGAGGCCAGCGGCGCTGCGATCGTCACCTCACCACTGCCGTTGCCGTCAGTATCAGCCCGAAAGTCAAAGCTGGTGGCTCCGCTAATGCTGGAGACCGCACCATTGATGCTGATATCGCTGGCGGCTCGGAGTTCCAGGGTGCTGTCAGTGTCAGTATCCAGAGCAAACCCATCGACGTCGATGTTGCCCGCTTCGTTACCAGTGCTGCCAGTGCTCACAGTGACGGTACCGCCATTACTAAGCGCAGCTTCAATGTCTAACCAGCTAATCACCGCTGGACTCGACTGTGCCACGAACGGGTTGTTTGGCGGAAAGCCCATCGTCTGATTGCTGGGGGCATCGACGATCAGAATATTTCGTGGATCGAGCAACCAATTTCCGGCTTGCCCGTTAGGGGCGCTGATATCAGGAACGCCTGTCGTGGCCAAAAAGCCCCGACTACTGGTTTCGATTAGGCCACCGTTGCCGCCTTGGCTCCCGCCTCGGGCACTCAAGAAACCGTAACTGCGGGTCGTGTTTTCAGACCAGAGAATGACGGTGCCGCCATCCCCTTCGGCGATCGCATCGGCCACTAGACTCGATGCCTCATCGACAAACGTGACGGCCGCCGTCGGTAGCTGGCCCGCTCCGGTGTAGTCACCGCCGACCCGAATGGTGCCACCCCCGGTTTCACCTGTGGCACTGACCGTCGCGCCGAATAAGCCGATGGTATTCCCGAGTAGCGTGACTGTCCCCCCTTGTTGGGTGCTGCCATCCGTACTCAATTGGCCACTGACGATCGCGGTCTCAGGCTCGGTCGGGATGGCCAAACTGGAGGCTTCTAAGGAGATAGTGCCATCCGCATTGACGGTGACATTGGTGGCAGTAGCGATCTCATTCCCCGTCAATAGCTCGGGTAATCCTAAGGGCGAAAACGGTAGTGCCGCGCCGGTGGCCGCTTCCGGCAGGGTCTCAAGTTCTAAATTGAGCAGCTGCCCGGTTTGGGTAATGCGGACCCGACGGCCACCCTCGACAGCGCTGATGAGAATGTTGCCCCCCGGAGCTGTGACGGTTCCCGTATTTAAGACCTGACCTCCCAGCAGGACGACGGACGCCCCTGGAACGACGGCCAAGTTTCCCCCATTCACAATGCTGGCTGGGGCCTCAAGGCTGAAGCCAAAGCTTTGTGGGGTGCCCACTAGCGTGGTGTAGTCTGAGCCCCCAACAAGGTCAAAGCTGCCGTCAGCAAAGTTGACCTTGTCGGCGGTCGTCGCCGTAAAGCTGCCCTGGAGATTGAGCGCTGAATTGGGTCCTAGCAGAATGCCATTAGGGTTGATTAAAAATAGATTGGCGTTCGAGCCGCTGACCTGGAGCAAACCATCAATGATGGAAGGGTTCGCACTGTTGACGCCACCGAGAATATTGAGCACTGCTGGGTTGGCTAGAAAGGTGGCGCTGCTCCCTGTCGGCAGGTTGAACTCGGTGAATTGATGAAACAGGTTTTGCTGGTCAGCCGAAGCCGCGCCCCCAGTGATGACGTGGTCATTGCCCTCGGTCGTAACTTGCGTGCCCGTGCTGTTGGCCGCTGGAATAATGTTGTCTGCCCAAGCAGGGGCAATGCTGATGCCCGCATACCAGACCATCAGAGTCGCGATCGCGGGCCCATAAGTCTGCGTCATAGCTCAACGTCCGAATACAGCGCGATGACATGAGCGCGACACAGTATCGAGCATTGCTCCAGTATCCACGACACTGACCGTCAACATGCCACCACACGATACCCTTGCCATCATCCAGACTCGCTTTCAGGGTGGCTTTTGTAGCATTTCTTTGCCGCTGACCTGTTCAGATGAGGCAGAGCAGATGAATCCCCTGACTCCAACTCACTCAGTTGCTGGCGTTGCCGTTGTCCCTTAAGTTGGAGGGGCGATCGCCCGACCGTGCAATGACTCGCGAGACATTCCCGAAAGAAGGCCATATGATTGTAGGCAACTCCAGCATGCCAGGGGCTAACCACAGTCGGAGTCATCGTCAGTGCCTACCTAACGCTGTTTGCGAGTCGGTTCAGAAAAGCTACTCGATTGATTGGCACTTGGCCATTCAGCCGCGTTTCTTTCCCGCCCTAACGCCGTTAAATTGTACCCACGGCTTTTTACAGAATACGGTCACGAATTTATGCAGGGCCAGCTGGCAGAAATTGACATTCGGAGCATCCTACAGCTTATAGAGCTTGGCCAACGTACGGGCGAACTCTATGTTGAAGCCTACATGCCTGCGCTACCGCCAATGGGCGCTGACCTCGCCCGGCCCCAGACCCAATCGCCCCACTCCTGGCTGGTCTTTTTTCTCAATGGGCAAATCGTGTATGCGGGTACCACCGACGGAAACCTGAATCGTCTGCGGGGCTACCTGCATCGCTATGAACTCGAAGACTCGCTGCAAGATCTCGATGTGCCAGCGATCGCTACCTTCAACTCACCCGAATACGGCTATCTGTGGGCGCTACTCGAAAATCACACGCTCACCCCAGAGCAAGGTCGGCAGATCCTGAACGGCATGGTGCAGGAAACGTTGTTTGACTTATTGAGTTTGCACCAGGGCGCGTTTGTGTTTAAGCTCTCTGCCGCCTTGAGCCCACAGCTCACGACTTTC
>CAZFWL010000052.1:0-10402 GCA_964522775.1 uncultured Halomicronema sp. | reverse complement strand
GATCTCATCATCCTTAGCGAACATTTCGCCACTAAGCATGTCTTTAACCGCAGCCAAAGGCCAAGCGAATCCAGAGATAGAGCATTTGACGGCCAAAGGCACATCAATGATGATTTCTTTCTCTTCAGGACTTTTCTCACCGCGCACCGCAATCAGATAAGCCCGGCCTACCCAGCCGATCCATCCAGCGATGTACAAGAACAAAAGACTCGGAATAATGAATTCGCCCAAGTGAGCCAAATCGCCATCCACAATTAGGTGGGGTAGCCCATCTTCGCCGCAAAGCAGACTAGAGTTGCCATAAAACTCAAAGCGAGCTTTGGCCGTATCAGAGGTGGCGTTAGCGGCACGCTGCTGGAAAGCAGCATTCTCGCCACAGGGGGTTAGGCCAGACACATTGTCACCAGCAATGCTTGCCGATGCAGGCATTGCGAAGCCAAACCAGAGTGAAATTACTAGAGCCAGTGCAAACAACCGTCGCATACAGTGGTTTCCCTTTATTACGCAAAGGTCAAAGTTTTGAAGTCAAAACGTTAAGTTATTTGTAGGCATTATTGCCCAACATTGGAGGCAATAATACCTTGCCCCCGATACCCGGTAAAGCAAAGCTGGGGCGGGGTTTACATCTCTCAAAGTTTTATGCTGCGTTTTGTAAATGAAGACAGTTTTAGCGATTGAGACCAGTTGTGATGAAACGGCGGCGGCGGTAGTGCGCGATCGCACCGTGCTGAGTAATGTTGTGGCTTCTCAAATCGACATTCACCGTCGCTACGGCGGGGTTGTGCCAGAAGTCGCTTCCCGTGCCCACGTCGAAAACCTAGGTGCGGTGACGGCAACAGCCCTGGAGAACGCTGACGTGGCCTGGTCGAACATTGACGGTATCGCGGCCACCTGTGCACCCGGTTTGGTCGGAGCTCTAATGGTGGGTGTTACGGCGGGTAAAACTCTGGCGATGCTCCACAACAAGCCCTTTCTTGGCGTTCATCATCTAGAGGGGCACATTTATGCCTCTTACCTGAGTCAGCCAGAGTTGCAGCCACCTTATTTATGCCTGCTGGTCTCCGGCGGTCACACCAGCTTGATCCATGTGCAGGATTGTGGCCAGTATGAGCTACTCGGCAAAACCCGTGATGACGCGGCCGGAGAAGCCTTTGACAAGGTAGCCCGCCTACTGGATTTGGGCTATCCCGGTGGACCTGTGATTGATAAGTTGGCTGCCCAAGGCAACCCGACGGCTTTCAAGCTGCCTGAGGGCAATATTTCTCTGCCCGCCGGGGGCGTTCATCCCTACGACTCCAGCTTTAGTGGCTTAAAGACGGCAATGTTGCGTCTGGTGCAGTTTCTTAAAGATGATGATGTAGCTCCTCTGCCAGTCAACGATTTATGTGCCAGCTTTCAAGAAACAGTCGCCAAGGGATTGACGAAGCGAGCGATTCGCTGTGCGGAGGATCATTGTTTGGCCACTATCGCGATCGGGGGTGGGGTTGCTGCCAATAGTGGCTTACGGCAACACCTTGCGGCTGCAGCTGAGGCAAATGGATTCAGGGTCCTCTTTCCCCCTCTGAAATATTGCACCGACAATGCGGCGATGATTGGTTGCGCAGCTGCCGATCATCTGGAGCGGGGGCATCAGTCAGACTTTAAATTGGGGACGCGATCGCGAATGGATTTAGCCGACGTCATGGCGCTGTACATATAAAAATCCCCACCAGAGCACGACCAGTGGGGAAGTATTTGACAGGAGAGGAGATTAACGTGAACTGTTCACCAAGGCATTGCCTTAGTCGTTCTCAAGGTGGTCACGACGCAGCTTATTGAAATCGGCAGCATCTTTGTCCAGGTTGGCCTGGCGCAGCTCGTCAAACTTGCGGCCTTTTTCCAGATTTTCCTGACGGATTTCATCAAGTGCAGAAGCACCCTTACTTAAGTTCTCTTGACGGAACTCATCGAAGTCGGTTCCCGTAACCTGGATTTCGGCAGCGGCATTCTTGTCCAAATTTTCCTGGCATAGCTCGTTAAACTCAGGGGCAGCATTGGCATCAGGGGCTACAGAGACAGGTGCATCAGTTAAAGCAGTGAGAGCATTTGCTAAGCGTTTCATGGTTTGAATTCCCTAGCGGTGTGAAGTGAATCAATCATTTTGAGTTCCCATCGTGCGGCGTGCTGCTGACGGTCTCCTCACGTCTAAATAAGTAGCACTTACAAGCTTCCTGAGAAATCTGAGCGGACCAAGCAAGTAATCTGAATGGTGGTAACGGACATCACCACCCGTAGATGAATCTCTAGCATTTACGTTTCATTCCCCTTGCTTCTGAGTAGGATGAAGCTACTGGCTTGAGCCTAGAACGCACGGCATGGTCTGACTGGTTATGACTTTGATTCGCTTTGTTGTGCCGATAATTCTGGTTTTACTAAGTGTGGCCTAGTGCTCTGAGGGCCAGCCAAGGGTATATGGGCGATCGCAAATGAAACCTGGCAGCAAATACTATCCCCTCTATCAACGGCTGGCTCAACTTGAGGCAGAGGTATGCACTCTTACTATCGATGAAGTTGAAGCGTGCATTGATAGCCAGCTACCGGCAAATGCCCGCGCTAAAGCCTCCTGGTGGGCTAACCGTAGTAAAGGTGCGTATCGCTCCCAAGCTTGGATTAAGGCGGGTTATCACGTTGACAAGGTCGACTTGGAGCAGCAATCAGTCACCTTCAAGAAATTTCAGACTGAATACAAAATCCAACGAGAAGGCGGCGCGGTTAAGTGGGATCAAACCGCCATCCGGGCGTTGCGCTTGCATATGAATCTGACCCAGTCCCAATTTGCAACAGCGATGGGTGTGCGTCGCCAAACCATTAGCGAATGGGAGAATGGGGTTTATACTCCCGATCGCTCCACGATGAAGCATCTCGGTCTTGTTGCTGAAAAAGCTGCGTTTGAACCGTCTGGTCATTATCAACTACCGGCCGTAGAGTGAGTGAAAATCGGGTACCCGATTCCCTGTCGTGAATACAAAAAGCCCCTGTCGGTTATTGCTCAGAGCGTAGTCGACAGGGGCGTGAGAGGTTGTTGTGATGATTGCTGATTAACCTAAAGCTTCAAGGTAGTCACGAACGCGGTTCCGACGTTTGGGCTGACGCAGTTTTTGTAGCGCCTTTGATTCAATCTGGCGCACCCGTTCACGAGACAGTTCCAGCGTACGGCCAATTTCAGCTAGCGAGTAAGGAGTCCCATCTTTAAGGCCAAACCGCAGATGAATGACATCCCGCTCGCGATCAGTCAACTCTGACATGAGCTGCTTGAGATCGCGGCGTAAAGACTCCCGCATCATCAATTCTTCCGGTGAGATGCTGTCGGTTTCCAACAGTTCACCAAGCTCAGTGTCACGCTCTTTACCAACCTTGGTATCGAGGGAGACTGATCGCGGCACCCGCACCAAGACTTCACGCACTTGCTCAGGCTCCATCTTCAGCTCTCGGGCAATGTCTTCTAAAGAAGGGGTATGCCCCTTGTCTTGAGAGAGCTTGCGTTGAGCCTTTTTGATTTTGTTGAGCTTTTCAGTGATGTGAACGGGCAAGCGAATGGTGCGACTTTGGGTCGCGATCGCTCGGGTAATGCCCTGACGGATCCACCAGTAGGCATAAGTGCTAAACCGATATCCTTTGGTTGGGTCGAACTTTTCGACTGCTCGCTCAAGTCCCAAAGTCCCTTCCTGAATCAGGTCGAGCAGTTCCAGTCCACGATTTTGATATTTCTTTGCGACAGAAACTACTAGACGTAAGTTGGCCTTGATCATGTGCTCTTTGGCTCGCACACCTTCCCGAATCACAATATCGAGCTCATCGGTTGTAATCCCGGCGAGTTCGGCCCAAACGCGCTTGCCTTCCATAAGCGTTGGTTTGAGGTCAGCAAGGGGCACATCCGATTCCCTAGCCCATTTTTCTAAAGAGGGACGGTAACCGAGGTGTGAGGTCAGGCGATCACGAGTACGCATCAGTCGCGCGTAAATTTCAAGCACACCACCACTTTGTTCTCCTGTGCTGTCCCGCAGTTCGATCAGCTCCATGTAGCGCTGTACATGCTGAGCTTCAGAAACCTCTTCGTCCCGCTGGAGCAAGCGCACCCGACCGATTTCTTGCAAATAGAGACGAACTAGATCCGTCGTGCGACGGGTTTTCGTCTGGCTTACGCCGACAGTGACGCTGGTTATCAAGTCATCATCGTCAGATGTCATGAGGTCGGCATCGTCCGGCGGGGCCACTTCATTCAGCCCCTGATCATCATCCAAGTCTGCATCAGTCAAAACCTTGCTTGCGGTTTCCGGTTGGCTGGTGGTGTAAGTCATAGGACGTATGAAGTATTTCCAGGTTTGCACCTTAAGAGGTGCCGTCAGCGATGGGCTTAATATGCCCATTTGCCATGACTTCGCATCAAAGCACTGAGTTCCAAATGCAGGAGAACAGTGTTTTCAGTGAAAAGCCTAATTTATGGCTAGGCTTAGTCTATGGAGTCTGGCGAACAAATTATGTGACCTGGGTCAGGCCAGTAAGATAACCTTCGTCACGCGATCGCTTGATTCCAGAATTTTTACAGTTTTTTACGGCAACCAATGAGGCTTTTGAAGCGTTAAACGGTTCTGCTATTTTCAGCAGGAAAAGCCTGGATTTGTCTTTATCAAAGGGGATGCAGCTTTGGTGGACGCATTGCTTGGCCAGGCACTGATATGCCGAAGGCCTGCCGTATCGGTCTAGATGTGAAGTTTGATACTGTCTGTAGCGAGATACCACAAGCAATCTGTAGCTAAGAGGCTCTTTCTTGCAGCATCACTCGATTTCAATTTTCTGGGCTACTCACGAAGGACGTCAGGAATGAGATGGCGATGATGATGCAGCTATTGGAATTCCAGGACTATATGCCCATTCCCAAATTGATGAAATCTGCTCAACACTGATTAAATTCCCACGGCGACTTTGGAATAACAGCCTGATCCACTGAGTTTGATGGCTAGGTGTGTGCGTGATTATGGATAACTCTTCCATCCATATCAGTCAAAAGGTTCAGAACATGATTCATCAGACCGGAGGAGCCCCACGCAATTTATCGGGCACCTTACTCACCCGAGTACTTGAAGATTGAAAATTCCTGACCAAAGGGCAAGTCGATATTACGGTTACTCAAAGCCAGAACATTTCCCAACTGCGTTCAAAGTCTTCTCTAGAGTATTAAAGAGGCATCTTTGAAAAATATTGAAAATTGGCTCGGAAATTGCTGTTATTGCACCTCGTAGGAACGGGAAAAGCTCGGCCTACTTTGGTCGCGTTCGTGCCTATGGATAAAAATGCACCCGCTCCTCTATCTCGGTGGAGTAGAGAGCGGGTTCATTGAATCCTAAGTTCTAACTGGTGCTAACTATCAGCGACTCCTCCGCGCTACACAGAAGTTGAAGAGGCCAACCAAGAGACCTCCAAAAACAGTCGCCAACCGCATTTAATCTTCGTGCTCGTCAAAGGGGTCAGCCAACTGCTTAGCTGGCGGCCCAAAGGCGGTATAGACCGCAAAAGCAGTAAAGGCAACAATTACGGCCCCTACGGAAATAATAAGAACTGTTGCAGGTTCCATAGTAATCTCTATTTCTTAAGACACTCTAATCCTATAATATTACGGAATATAAAGTGGCGTATAGGTTTAGGATACCGATGGCACAACAAACGCGGCTAGGCAATCTGCTCAAGCCCCTTAACTCTGAGTACGGTAAGGTCACTCCTGGTTGGGGCACTACCCCGGTGATGGGTGTGTTCATGGGGTTGTTTTTAGTTTTTCTTCTCATTATCCTTCAGCTCTACAATTCCTCCCTCATCCTTCAGAATGTTGATGTGGACTGGCGGAGCTTAGGACTCTAGGTCAACCTACCGATAGGATTTGCCGAGGGGCGGAAGTGGTCAAACTTCTGCCCCTCGGCTTGTTTATGCCATTAATATGGCCAATTTTTGAGTTGCCTCTGTTAGCGACTAGGCTCACTGCGATACTGTGAGGTAGGTCGTGGCTCATGTATTTAGGAGGACGTGATGAATATTTTTGGCATCGGTTTGCCCGAAATGGCTCTGATTTTGGTGGTTGCCCTATTAGTATTTGGTCCCAAGAAATTGCCTGAAGTTGGTCGTAGCTTAGCTCAAGCCTTAGGTAGCTTTAAAAAAGCGCAGCAAGAGTTTGAGGCCGAACTTAAGCGCGAGTCAGCTGAGATCGAAAAAACGATGAAGGCTCCGATTAAGGCAGAAATTGCGCAGCCAGATGCCAAAGCCTTGCCTCAGGATGATGCTCCTGTTGCAGATGCAGCAACCGAAGCCGCTGTGGAAGAAAGTACTACTGATGCAGCCACAGCCGACGAGACTGAGGACGAGGTTGAGGTCGCTTCTGACGCTTCAGCACCATCTACCTAAAAGAAAAGAGTAGCTTCTAGTCAACCTGATTTGCGCGGCAATTTGCTGGCTGGCAACGGTTATGTGCAAGTTAGCTAAATCTGAGATTGCCTAATTTGCATTCATAAGTTGATTAAAGTTATGAGGAGCCGCTATGCTCCGTCTGGTTTTGAATCAGTGTCGCACTGACTGGGTTAATGGCTAACGAAATAATGGAACCCGTACGATTAATTGTGGGTTTGGGCAATCCGGGAGAGAAATATGCCAAGACTCGCCACAATGTCGGCTTTGATGTGTTGGATGCATTAGCTCGCCGCTGGCAAATTTCCTTCAGCAACCATCGCAAGTTTCAAGGGGAGTTTGGTGAAGGGATCGCGATCGCTGGACAAAAGGTCTTCCTGCTCAAACCCACCACGTACATGAATCGTTCGGGTCCATCTGTGCGCGCAGTACTGGACTGGTATAAATTGCCTGCTACTTCGATTCTGGCGATTTACGACGACATGGCATTGCCCTTAGGCAAGCTTCGACTACGCCCTAACGGTTCAGCCGGAGGGCACAACGGCATGAAATCACTTATCGCCCACCTGAACACCCAAGATTTCAAGCGATTGCGGGTAGGTATTGGCAGTACTCAGCAAAATGGGGATCGAGACCGTGCTGTCGTTGCCCATGTTCTCGGTAAGTTTGCGCCGGATGAAAAACCGTTGGTTGACACGTCTTTGAACTGGGCGGGGGAAGCTGTTGAAACGCTCATGAAGCAAGGAATAGAGGCTGCAATGAGCACCTTTAACGGTCGTTCAGCCTTGCCTGAAAAAGAATTACGCTGACCTTTTAACTAAATGCCTCTCATTGCCCTATGAACTGCCAGAAACGGCTAGTTTGGAACCGAGAAAAGCTAATAGTGGAACCAAGTTGCATTGGTGTCTGATCAGGTGAAGCATCTACCACTCTGTTCGTAACGAGGGGCAGTGAAGTGGTTTGGTCAAACGGCTTAATAACACTGCATTTTAGTCGGCTACGCTTGGTTTTGGCAGATTGACCGTTAGTTAATATACATGAACGCTTTCATCCCATTTAGGCCAGCCCACAACAGTATGTGGAGTACATGGGCTAAGAAATATTCTAATATTCACCAATTTCAGATTTCATGCGTTCCAAGGTCAAGTGCATTTGGTCGAACATCTGCTGAGGCGTCATCCCTGCTTGACCAAGTTGAGTTTTGAGCTGCTCTACAGTCATTTTTGCCATGAAATCGTCGGAGAGCTCAAATCGCTTCATAAAAATGCGATAGCGCTCCAGGACATCTTCCATTTGCTGGATGTAAAGCTTTTTGCCTTCCCGGTCAAATTTGCCGTATCGACCGCCCATTTCTACCAGATTTTGGTAGTCCTGAAACAAGGACATCGCTTCCTGCTGCACAATCTCAGAGTCAAAAATTCCCATCGCGCTTAAATAGATTAATTATTTCGAACATGGGGTAAGCCTTAACAGCCCCGCCGCCAATTTTAAGAAGCCCTAAAAACTGATGCTGTCGATTGCAGCCCAAATCTGTGATTGGAGTAATGACAGCAAATCAATGGGGTACTAAACGATTCAATAGTATGACTTTAAGAGACGGAGAAACCTTCAGCAAAGGGTAGAAAACCCTACTTCTTGGCTCGTTTAGAGGAAAACACGCTGAACAGTCCTCCTTTTATACCCGACCCATTAGCTTTGGCATGGCTCTGGCCTTTGCCATTCGAGTTGGTACGACTGTTGCTTGACGCAGTTGGAGTTGGCGCTGAAATCTCTAATTGCTTAGCGTACTTTTGCGCGATGCGATTTTGTGAATCTAACCTAAGGGCCTGGCGGATATGGACCTTAGCCATGCCATTCATTTTTTGCAGGAGATAGGCCTGCCCTAACATCGTGTGATAGTTGCTGTTATTCGGTTCGATGCGTACGGCGTCCCGCAGCTCCTGTACAGCTTCAGCATAAGATTTACTAGCAATGTAGGTCTTAGCCCGCGCTACATGCCGTTGACCATAATCGACCGATGTTTTTTCCGTCGATTGAGGGCTAACAGGCTGAGCGGCTGGGGCATCCGAGACTGTGGAGGGCTGACTCGTAGCTGACATGAGTCCGGTACGCTTTTCGCGAATAACCGGATCGCCCATTTTGCGGCGGAGGTAAATCAGATTCAATTCAGCGATCGCTTCGGTTTGAGCCGCAAAATGGGCGGTCGATGAATATTGCTCATCTGAAAGTTCTGTCAGCGCCTTTTCATAAAAAAGATCTACCTCGGCTTCGTCTATGTTCAACAGTTGCTGAGACTGCGCTACTTTTGCCGTTAATTTGTTTTCGCGAGTCAGTCGCCGCACTTTAAACCGCAGTGTCGCAAGCACTTCGGCACGCCCTTTGTCTTGCTTAAGGCGTTGATACGCAGGATTAACGAGGCGGGTAAGTACGCTATTAGTAAACTCGCGGGCGGCTTCTTCGGCACCAATTTGTTGGTCAGGGTGCAAATGCTTCGCGACTTGGCGATATCGTTTGGCAATACGTCGCTCATCTGCCGTCACTGCCACACCCAAAATGGCGTAAGGATCAGAAAACTGTTTGAGCCAGTCAGGAGAAAAAGCCGAAGATGTCATGCAAACCGTACAAAGAGGGGGCAATTAAATAGGCAAAGTGCCAGCATCGATTACAGAGAAGTTGCACACAAATGGGGCTGAGCTGGAATTCTCCAGCCATGACTAGATTAACGCCTCAAGCGAGCGCTGCTGACTTTTATAGAGTGTTGATGAAGGAGTCCTCACAGTTAGTTAAAGGATAGCTATTGGCCCGACTAACAACTAGCCGATTTGTCGCTAGAAGAGTGCTCTGCGCTGCCATCTGGTTTGACGTTAGCAGAGATGTTGCCTGACTGTGGCAAGGCTTGCACCCATCATTTCGATAAATTATGATCCCAGCTAATAGCGACAATAGAGTGGTGAAAATCTGGGCTCTAACCCATTCTTCTTGCGTTACAGTAGGCTGGCAGGACAGTTTGAGGTCGGCATGGTTGGTCATTCCACTGCGCCCCCCCCAGTTAGCGGTAAAGCGCAGTCACCCCAACAATGGAAAATCGCCGCAGCTTTGGCGTTTGCTGGTGCGCTGAGTCCTTTGCCGGTGCCGATTTCTGGGCTTCACAAGTTTTATCTACGGCAGCCAGTTTGGGGCGGCATTTATCTATTGCTGGGGTGGACGGGTATTCCTCGCATTTCTTGCGCAGTCGAGGGCGTTTGGTTGCTGGTGAAATCGCAGCACGGCACTCCGGCCCAAGATACAGTTCACGAAAGTGTGGCCGCTTCGGAACAGACTCAAGCGATCGCGTCGGCTCTGAGGGAACTCGAGAAATTACGGCAAGAAGGGCTCATCTCTGAACAAGAGTTTGAGCAAAATCGTCGTATCTTGCTGACCAAACTTAGCTAACCTGTCTCCCGCTTGCTAGCGCTGTACCCATGAGTCGATTGTTCTCATCGTCTTCGTCGCCACGTCAACCCTTAAAGCGCTGGGCTAATCACTTTCATCCTTTGAAAGCCAAGTTGCGGCAAGACCCGATGCTGCGGCTCACAACCGTTACGGAAGTGGCGGTGGCGGCGGAACTCGGAGTTCGCATTGATGCTAACCAGGCGACCGTTGATGACTGGTTGCGCCTCCCTGGCTTATCTATCCACCAGGCTCGTGCACTGGTCCAACTCAGTCACAGCGGTGTGGTGTTTTACTCGGTTGACGATGTGGCAGCAGCCCTTGGCCTGGCAGTGCCACAGGTAGCCGCGCTGGCGCCCATTTTGCAATTTTGCTACTACGATGCGACCAGCCCTATTGACATGCTGCCACCGTCGTTAAATCAGGCCACGATCGCTCAACTAATGGCTTTGCCCATGATGTCCAGCCCCATCGCTGAACGTATTCTGAACGAACGGCAGCGATCGCCTTTTACCAGTTGGAGCGACGTGCATCACCGCTTGCG
>CAZFWL010000051.1:0-10402 GCA_964522775.1 uncultured Halomicronema sp. | reverse complement strand
CGCCGAAATCCCTGTCCGCGCCACCAAATAATCGCGCCGTAAAACATCCCCGGCACGACATTGAGAGCGTAGCGAATACTTGTGTTCAGGCCCGAGTTGCTCTCCGTCAGAGTCAGTTTGAGCAAGGGAGGGCCGGACATAATCCAAGTCGTAGGAGATAGCGCTGGGATGAACGCTAGGGGAAGCCAGTGCCCTGCCAAATATTCCAACGTACCGTCTAGGGGAGTAACAAGTTCCCGCAGCAGCAAACCCGGCTGGCTCACCATGGCCCACAACACATCCAACGTTGAAGCTTCTTCGCTATCAATGTATTGGCCAAATTCCTCAATCATGAATCGTTTAGAAATGTCTTCAGAAAAAATGGGCATGAAGACATTGGTGACCAAGATAAAATAGCCCACGCTCAGCGCACAGACAGCGACCCCACCTCCCGGATGTCGCCGACTGGCTAGCAAATAGGCCCCGACGCCAAAGAGCGGAATGGCGCTATCTTCCCGCACAGCTAGAATCGCCAGACACAGCAATCCAAAGATGGCCCAGCGACGATATTCCATCGCTAGCAGCAGGGCAAAGATAAAGAGGGGAATTTGGCCGAGGTCGTGAAAGTTAGCGAGATAGGGATTGAGTACGGCGATCGCCCCGTAAAAGCTCACCATGATCGCGAGCGCCAGGCGATGTTCGAGATGCTTGCGACCCAGACAGTAGAGCAGCACGCCCGCGATCGCGGCAAACGCCGCCTGCAAGACTGACAACGTAACCGGCGATGGAAATAGCCGATAAATCGGCCACCAGAACAATAACGCTGGCGTGAAATGCTGCCCCAGACGGCGATAGTCCACTCGGGGCAGTTCCCCGGAATGAATCACATCTGTCGATAATTGCGATGAGAGTGTGCTCTGAAAAAGATTCCCGTGGGCGTTGTTCCAAAAGACTTGGTTAAAAATGCCCTGGTCGTAGGAGGCGTAGTAGGTGAAATAGCGGTGTAGCAGCAGGCCAGCCAGGAGCAGAAAAAAAGTCGCCGCGATCGCCCCCACCCGCCTCAAATCTGCCTCTTTGCGCCAACTCAACAGCATGCTGCGATTTTTACCTACTCGGTGATCAGTCTCTCTGCTCCGTAGAATACCGCCTGGTTGCGCCCCTCAGCACGATTTACCGAGGGTGACAGCTCGGAGGATTCCTAACGCAGTCGTCTAGGATGAAACAGGCAGGAATTTGGCAGCAGTATGGCGCGATCGCAAACATCATCTCAGGGCAACTGGCACCTCAAAAAGCTCGGGGAATATCTCCGGCCCCACTGGCAACGCGTAGCCCTGGGCGTCGTGGCCCTACTGCTCGTGAATTTGGTTGGCGTGCGGATTCCGTTGCTGATTCGCGATGGCATTGATGAGCTACAAGTCACCTTTAGCTTTAACCGCATCACTTACTACGCGGTAGTGGTGCTAGTGCTGGCATCGATCATGTGGGTAATTCGCATGGCATCCCGCATCCTGATTTTTGGCGTGGGGCGACAGGTTGAGTTTGACCTCAAACAGCGCATTTTCCAGCACCTCCTGGGCATGGAACCCAGCTACTTTGCCACCAATACTATTGGCGAACTGATCAGCCGCGCCACCAGCGATGTAGATAACATTCGCCGCTTGCTGGGGTTTGCTGTACTCAGTCTGGTGAACACCCTGTTTGCCTATGCGTTTACGATTCCCGTGATGCTGTCGCTGAGTGTAAGGCTGACGGTAATAGCGCTGGTCGTATACCCCATCATGCTGATTTTGGTGCGCCTGTTTAGCGATCGCCTGCGCAACCAACAACTCCGCGTCCAGCAATCCACCTCACGCCTCAGCGAACTGATTCAAGAAGACCTGAGCGGCATTTCCCTCATCAAAATCTACGCTCAAGAAGAGAACGAACGACGCGCCTTTGCTGAACTCAACGACAATCTGCTCGATGCCAACTTAGATCTGGCGCGCACTCGCAACACGCTGTTTCCACTGTTGGGCGGTCTCGCCAGCATCAGTTTGTTGCTAATTTTGGCTACCGGAGCCGGGGCGATCGCGGATGGATTCCTCTCGGTGGGTGATTTCGTCGCGATGGTGCTGTATGTCGAGCGCCTAGTGTTTCCCACGGCGCTGCTCGGCTTTACGATTACGGCTTATCAGCGCGGGGAGGTCAGCATTGATCGCGTGGAAGCGATTCTTACCAGCCAACCCAAAATTGTCGATGCACCAACCGTCCAAGCGCTGCCGAGCAATACCGTGCGCGGACAACTGGCCGCCCGCGATCTCAACTTTGCTTATCCCGATAGCCAGACCCATGCACTGAACGGCGTCTCCTTCACCGTCCAACCTGGCGAAACGGTGGCAATTGTCGGCCCCATTGGCTCCGGCAAATCCACCCTAGCCAACGCCCTGCCCCGTCTCCTAGATATTGCCCCCGGCCAAATCTTCCTCGACGGTCAGGACATTACCGAAATTCCCCTGACGGATCTGCGCAAAGCGATCGCTTACGTCCCCCAAGAGAGCTTTCTGTTCAGCACCACCATCAACAACAACATTCGCTATGGCGAACCTCTGGCAGAAATGCCGGAAGTGAAATACGCCGCCAAACTGGCCCAAATTGCCCCGGAAATTGATAACTTCCCCAAACAGTACGATACCATTGTGGGCGAACGAGGGATCACCCTATCCGGCGGTCAGCGGCAGCGATCGGCTCTCGCGCGCGCGTTGATGATTGAAGCGCCCGTGGTCGTCCTCGATGATGCTCTCTCCAGCGTCGATAACCAAACCGCCACCGACATTCTCAACAACTTGAAAACAGGTACTCAAAACCAGACGGTGCTCTTCATCTCCCACCAGATGGGAGTCGCCGCATTGAGCGATCGCATCATGGTGATGAACGAGGGCCGCATCGCCCAAATTGGCACCCACGATGAACTCGTCCGCCAACCCGGCCTCTATCAACAACTTTGGGAGCAACATAAACTTGAAGAGGTGCTGCGATAAATGTGCCATTGACCTCTCTGTCATTGCCTGACACAGCCTGCCAACTAATCGTAAGCATAAGAAAAGTTATTGTATGCCACTGCTCTAGCCTTGACCTTGCACAATGGAATTCGTTGGTTGCAAGCTGGCTGATGAGCACATGAGACGATGGCAACGCTTTTTATATTTGGGTTTGCTGGGAAGCTGCTTGGCGCTGCTGCTTAATGTCGCTGGGTGTAATAATCAACCAGCTACATCAGGCGGTCCGACTCGTTTAGTAGTGGGTCTTGTGAGTTATGACACCGGTGCTGCCTCGGTCGAAGCTTATGCTCCGCTTAAGGATTATTTAGCGGAAACCCTCGGGGCTCAAGTCGAACTAGAACCCGTCTTTAACGAACTTCGAGCAGTGGAGCAAATCCAGTCTCAGGCATGGGATTTGGCCTTTGCCCCCGCTGGATTAGCGGCGATCGCAGTAGAAGAGGCTCAATACATTCCGCTATTTCCGCTACAGGGCAACCCAAACCAACGGTCTGTGTTGGTTGTGTCAGCAGCCAGCGAAGCAACGACCTTGTCGGACCTAGCGAATGAAGTAATCGCCCTGGGAGAACCAGGCTCAGCAACAGGCTATTACCTCCCGCTTTATGATCTTTATGGCCTAACCTTTTCAGAAATTCGGTTTGCTCCAACCCCGAAAAATGTTTTGGAATGGATCGCTAACGACGAAGTTGCAGCAGGCGCAATTTCAGAAGAAGGATTTCAACAGTATCGTAATGAATTTCCTGCCGATACCTTTCAGGTGTTGCACGAAAGTCGCTCAATCAACAACGGTGCAGTGTTACTCAGTCCCACCATCGAACGGAATCAACAACGGCTAATCGAAGATGCCATGAAAGCGGCTCCGGCTAGCATTGCTTCAGATGCAGGATATATTGCCAATGCTGCCGCCCCAGCGTTTGACTCCCTCATTCAACTGGTTGATAAGGTTCGGCCGTTAGAAGACAAAGTGCGCGAGCAGCCTGCCGTTCTCACAATTGAAGCGGAAACAGAAAGCGATTAATGACAGACGAAATATTCAGCACTGACAACATGAATTGTACTGACTAGAAGCTAACAGTGGCACTTGCGAGACCGATGTCATCCGTAAGATTCCATAAAACGTACTCTATATTCACTAAATTCATAGCTGCTTACGCTACGGTAGTCATACTTACCGCCGAGGTGATTGCTCGTCAAGAAATTTCTTAGTCGCGATGGACCTGTAGAGCAGGTTTTAATCGTGCTAACCATAAGCTTTCTGATAACTAGCTAAATGGACCTTGAAGGCTCAGACATCAGATATATTCGTTCTCGACAAGCACCTTAATAGACAGCTGAATCGATTTAGTGAGTGGTCACTTTCTTAAGTGTCTTTCGTCAAATCTTAGGTAAGTCAAGTGATCAGGGTTGAAGCATCTACATAATGGCAGCGCTTTATTAGTTAAAGGGTCTGGCGATTAGTGGCCAATTTTTCCCAACTATGAATTATCCGATTACTGATAACTCTCAAGGGCAACGAACGCTCGCGGCAATCATTCTGACAGACGCGGTCGGCTTTAGTGCCCGGATGTCTATTGATGAAGAACACACCCTACACCTAATTCATCGAGACTTGGGGTTGATGGAATCGCTATGCCAGCAATTTGAAGGACGCGTCATTAAATCGACTGGTGATGGTCTTCTAATGTGCTTTTCCAGCGCAGTGCAGGCCATGAACTGCAGCCTGGAAATGCAACAGCAACTGGCGGCGGCGTATCAAGAAATCGCCCCAGAACAAAGGTTAGAGCACCGCATTGGCGTTCACTTAGGCGACGTCTTTTTCAAAGATGATGATGTTATGGGCAATGGGGTCAATATTGCCGCTCGTCTCCAGACGGAAGCTCACCCAGGCGGCATTTGTATTTCGCAGATTGTCTATGATGTCGTGAAGTCTCGAGTGGAACTTAATGCAACTTACGCTGGGCCACTGCAGCTCAAAAATATCCAGGAACCGCAACCGGCTTATCATATCGATCCTCATGAGCCCGCCAACTCCGATTCTGACGCGATTTATCAACCTCCAGCTACTGCACCAGAGCCGCCTCGCCAAGAAGAGCGGCCTGTTGGCTCACCCCGAGCAAAATTAGGTTCTGGCAGCAAGGTAGGTGGCCGCTATGTCATTCAACGGATACTCGGTCAAGGGGGCTTCGGCCGTTCGTACTTGGTCGAAGATTCGCAGCGCTTTGGCGAAGCCTGCGTCTTGAAAGAGTTTTTTCCGCGTAATGCCTCGAAGCGATCGCTGCAAAAAGCGCTCGATCTCTTCAAACGAGAGGCCAAAACGCTCTATCAAATCAACCATCCCCAAGTACCCAAGTTTCTCGCAGGGTTTACCCAAGAACAACGCTTATTTATCGTTCAGGAATACATTGACGGCGTCACCTATTCTCACCTGCTCAAAGAACGGAAGCGCAACGGTCAGGCATTTACTGAGCACGAAATTAAGCGTTGGCTGATCCACATGCTGCAGGTGCTGGAATATCTTCATGGCTTAAATATCGTGCATCGCGATATCTCACCCGACAATGTTATGTATTGTCGCGATCGTGACCTCCCCATCTTGATCGACTTTGGGTTGGTTAATGATGCGATGAATGAGATCTTATCCGGCGAGATTGACCAAGATGATGAAGACTCGCCCCGCACTGCCACAGTTGTCGGCAAGTTTGGCTACTCACCACCAGAGCAAATCCAACTGGGTCAATGTTTTCCCTGCAGTGATCTGTATGCTTTGGGGGTCACTGCGATCGTGATGCTCACAGGACGATATCCGCGTGACTTGATGGATCGAAGTACCCTTGACTGGCGATGGGAAGAGCACGTTGCCGTGAGCTACTCATTTGCTTTGTTGTTACGTAAGCTCACCCACCGTCAGCCACAGGAACGGTTTCAATCCGCCCTGGAAGTACTTGAGGAGCTCACGCCACTTCTAGATGCCGATGAAGTCAGCTCGCCACTGCCACAGTCAATGCTCACCATGACCCGCATTGACCTCTCTCCAGATCCCCAAGCAGCACCGGAATTCAATGCACCAATGCATATTCATTCGACGCCGTTGCTGCAGAATGAGGCGTTCATTGCACGCTGTCGCGAGGAACTGACGCGCTGCATCGGCCCAATGGCAACCCTCATCCTCGAAGACACTATTGATCAGTATCCGGACGCCAGACCTCATGAGCTAGTAGAAATGTTGGCATCACAATTATCCGATGGCAAACAGGCAGAACAGTTTGTCAGCAGTATCCATGTGCCGAGTGCATCGACCAATACCGATAGTCAGACGAATAACAGCCAGACAGAGTCACGTTCTCAAGGGTCCAGTGCGGTTCGTTCCATCAGCCAGGGGCGCAGCCAAACCTCAGGCTCAACCTTTTCAAATGTGTCCGGCAACGCCAATAGCGATATGCCAACCAGCAAGGTGTCAGGTTTAGAGCTGAGTCCAGACTTTATTGATCAATGCCAACGGGTTCTGACTCAATGCGTCGGCCCAATGGCATCGATGCTGCTTGAGGATGCTTTAGCCGATTATGCCCATCTAAAGCGGCCGGATTTTGTGGTTCAGCTGGCGACTGAAATTCCTGATTCCAAGAAGGCTCAGGAATTTCAGCAACAATTATTGGGATAAATCATTAGCGGAGGACCCACGTCGACCCTCGCGATAGCGCTCTAGCCTTTGCATAGCCATTTGCAAACTCAATCGCATTCGGTTAAAAGCCTCGGCCAGTTTGCCCACTTCATCCTGTGAATCTTGCGTAAATTCGGCTTCGGTATCGCCCATGCTGACAGCTTCGGCGACCATTGCCATGCGGTTCAAGGGGCGGACAACAAGACGCTTAAGCCAGAGATTAACCAGCACGATTGCAACCGCAAAAGCCACAATAAAGATGCCTAAAATCAGCACTAAAGACTGTCTGGCACCCTGGACCACTCGCTCTGCTGGAACAGAAATCATTTGTGCTCCAACAATTTCATCCAGCTCCCATCCAAAGCCATTTTCTGCACCGTAGCGTTCAATCATGCTGGCAGGTGCAGCCTCTGGTCGGCTGTGGCACTCTAAGCAGCTTTGTTGGGCAATTTTGATCGGACGGGCAATGTAGTAAAGATCTCCTGCTGGGGTATTGCGAAACCCACTAACCTCAGAAGCGTCGTTAGAGTTGGCTCGAAAATTATTCACAAGCTCGGTCTCAAAGGCGTCTGCTTTATCCCTCAAATTTGTAGGGTTGAGAGTTGCCTCTTTATAGAAGAAGTCACTGTAAGCCGGATTCAAGCGAAAGGTTTCAAACACCTCACGAGCCGAATAAGCAGGAACGCTTTCAGGAAGAAATTCTTCGTTAAGACGATCAGCAATTTCGGGTTGCACATGTTCGCTGGTATAGCCGCGAATGGCATTCATTGTCTCCATCAGCATGAGTGCATTAGCAGTTAGTTGTCCTTGGGTGCCACGATTGAGCACAGAAGATAAGGCAATACCGCTTGCCAATACTCCGCCTAAAAAGACCAATGTCAGCAAGAGTGTAAATTTTTGACCTAGTTTTAGGTTTTTAAGCTTCATCATGGGTGGCTACAATTCATTTCAAGGCTATGTAATGGCAATACACCAGAGAAGACAGTATTTCGGAGAAGTTAACCTAGAGACCATGCTTTAAGGCCACGCTATAGGTGATCGCATTATCGGTTTAGGTATTCTCTTAAATATTGCCAAACCAAAAAAGTTGACTAACACCCTGCTTATATCTACGCACAGAGTGCTCTGAAGCCTCAGAAATTGTGTTTTAATTTCACGCGATCGCCAGAATCCATTTTGCCCTCAGGGACTGGCATTGCAGTACTTCAGAACCAATAGGTCAAACCCATGCGATTTTGTCTCGTTCTTCGGAGATACCGCAAAGATTGCCAG
Source organism: uncultured Halomicronema sp. (assembly GCA_964522775.1). GTDB lineage: Bacteria > Cyanobacteriota > Cyanobacteriia > Phormidesmidales > Phormidesmidaceae > Halomicronema. The sequence continues at coordinate 2,458 of CAZFWL010000051.1, read as the reverse complement.
GCCTCTTGCTAAAGGACTCATGCCCTAGGCAACAGAAAACCACTCGCAAGTAAGGCTATGCAAAGCCTTACTTGCGGGGGAAGTAGAGATCGCGGCCTAAATTTTCATTCAGCACTCAGAGCGTCCAAGGCAGTGGCGTTTCATCTGTGTCAGCAGATTGCGCCTGGAGCGATCGCTGTGCTTCCAATCCCTGAAAGTCGAAGAGCTGTTGATCCGCTAACTGACTGACCGATACGTGTTGCAGACTGCGAAAAATTGAGTTCACCCGTCCTGGCGTTTCGCGCTCCCACTGAGTCAGCATTTGCTTGATTTGTACCCGCTGGAGATTTTCCTGCGACCCGCACAAATTGCAGGGAATGATGGGAAACTGGCGCTGTCGGGCATAGCGGGCAATGTCTTTTTCGGGGCAATAAGCCAACGGCCGAATGACAATATGGCGGTGATCATCTGTCAGCAGTTTCGGCGGCATCGCCTTCATACGCCCCCCATGAAACATGTTCAAAAAGAACGTCTCCACTATGTCGTTTCGGTGATGGCCTAGGGCAATTTTGGTAATGCCTTCTTCTGCCGCGACACGATACAGGGCTCCACGCCGCAGCCGAGAGCAGAGACTGCACATGGTTTTGCCCTCGGGAATCACTCGCTTCACCACACTGTAGGTGTCCTGCTCCACAATCCGAAACGGCACCCCCAGCTGAGTCAGATACTCGGGCAGCACATGGACCGGAAAGTCTGGTTGTTTCTGATCCAGATTGACTGCGAGCAGCTCAAACTTAACCGGAGCACTGCGCTGCAGACTCATCAACATATCCAACAAGGTATAAGAGTCTTTGCCCCCCGACAGGCATACCATCACCTTGTCCCCGTCTTGAATCATGCCGTAGTCGTGAATGGCTTTACCCACCTGCGATCGCAGCCACGCCTGGAGCTTTTTAAAGGTTTTGGAAGTCGGTGGAGTTACGGGTGCAGCAGTCATAAAGAGTAATGAATGTTTGGGAAGACTGAAAACAGAGCCACATCACATTGTAGAGAGGGGCGATCGCTTCACTCAAGCAACCCCCTCAACCGATACCGCTCACACTCGGCTACCCAGCCCAAACACAGTGCTACCCTAGTAGAGTTGTCTTCCGTCCCCATCAATGCTGACCCTGCCCACCTTCCTTGCTGCAACAGACTCCGCCGCCATGTGGTCGTTAGAAAACTTCGTCTGGGCAGACTATCGGTTGGCAGTGCTTTTTACGGTATTTTTACCGCTGATCTTGCTCATTTGGGCCTTTATACAGAAGAACGAAAGTATCCAGCGACTGCTGACTATTTACTGGCGGGTCGCAAGTCTGCTGATGATCACCGTTTATCTCATGATTGGCGGCTTGACCTTTAGCTTCATCACGGGGCTCATGGCTCGGATTTTGATTCCGCTGAGTCTGTGGTTTTGGGAAGATCTTAATGAAGAGATTCGCGAGCAGCCTAACTCGGTGCTGCGATTTGCATTTGTGGCTTGGCGCTGGGCCGTCAGCCTCTACAGCTTAGTCGGAGCAGTATTTTTCGCGTTTTATATTCCTTGCGCGTTCTCGCGCGCTCAATTTGCGGGCACTGCTTGCCAGACCTGGCTACAGCCACCGCTGTTGTATAAAGAAATTCTCCACGGGGGCTACACCAATGGTTTCCTGGCTTTCTTCGGTATTGTTGGCTTAATTATTTACTTATTAGTAATGGGCTATTTTGTGTTTGTGCGCCTAGGCCGTCAAGGTCGCTCAGCCATGAACTAGAGACAGGGCGATCGCACCATGACCACGATGCTCCCAATCCAACGGCTGGAACAATACACCTTCCGCTTTCCTGAAGAGGTGTTGATGGTTAACGCCCGAGTCAAGGGCGAAGAGGATTTTATTGTCGTGTTTCGAGGCTTTTCCAGCTCGCTGGTCAATCCGACCGCCGCTGACCCCGAAGTGCCAGTTCTCCCAGAAGACGCTGTCATCGACTCCATCGAACGGCTCCAGGCCCCATACACGCCCGACAGTCCTCAGTATCTAGAACGGGAAATTACCTGGCATGAGTTTGGCAATCGCCTGACGCAACTAGGTCTGTAAAAGTAGACCAGGTGATTGGGTCCCAGACGCCAGCATCGTCTAACAAATAAAGGCAGCACTATCAGAGAAACTCCTCGGCACTATGACATTTAGTCAGGAGAAAGATGAATGGGCGATCGCTTCAGTCCTCGCCCTCAAGTCAACAGTCTGATTATTTGCGCCGAATGCTCCCATTCTGTGGCACTCTGAAAGCATAGAAACTGCAATTTTCACTACAGCTCAGGGCTATGCAAACCCTTCCTCCACCTCCCACTTCCAACCCCGTTGATACTGCTTTTGACACCACAATTCATCGGCGCAAGACCCGTCCCGTGCCCGTCGGCAACGTCACTATCGGCGGTGGCGCTCCAGTGGTCGTCCAGTCCATG
>CAZFWL010000050.1:0-10452 GCA_964522775.1 uncultured Halomicronema sp. | reverse complement strand
TGGTGCGATCGCCTCGTCCAATATCTTCCTGCAGCCAGCCGCGCAGCATCGGGTCTAAAACCACATTGGGAGGTACCACAACCACTCCTTGCTCTCTAAGTCTCCATCTATATATTCAAGCTACTGGACTGCGTGAAAGGACTCAAAGTCAGACAATCAAATTTTTCTGGGCTCGAAAGCACGGTAGGACTCTGATTGATCACGCTGTTTCACCATCCCCCAGCGCAGATAGGTCTTGCTGAATCAGTAAACAACCACGCACCGAATAGAGACGGTACTCACGGTCGGATCAATCTCGGTCATGCTACTGACAAGCGGACGTTACCACTGTCCCAAAAGAGGATTTTTCTTTTGCTCCCGATTTCTAGAAATGTGTGTTAGCTTATTTTCATTGCAGCCAATGGTTGCATAGTCCACCTAGAAAAAACCGTCTAGGACTAAAGGAGGTGATGCCCATGAGCGATAGTAGTAAATGCATGGGTCTTCAGGTTGAGGTAAGCCGGCTGTGTGCCGGGGCTGTTCACTAGGAACCAGTTTCAATCTCGTTGCAGATTAGCTGACCAATTGAAACTAGATCCTGGAGTTCTTTCCGGCAGTCTGGTTTCAGCCTGAGATCCGCTACACCGCCCCTACTCTCTGAAGGTTATGCCTTCCACGAGTAGGGGCGGATAGTTTTTTTAAACGGGCTATCACCATCAACTTTCTCCCCAGCTCATCGCATCCATAGAATTAAGCAGGCAGGCATTAGCGCGATCGCTCCACCCTATTCGCTCTGATGAACGGCCAACATCAGCGTTAAGGTCAAAGTAGTCACCATCTTTTGGAGAGTTGATCTGATGACTGCTTTATTATCCGCTGTCGAAATTCAGAGCAAATTACAAGCACTCAACGGCTGGCAACAAGAGGGCAAAACGATTCAGACAGTCAAAACTTTTGATGGCTTTCCGAGCGCGATCGTCTTCGTCAATCAACTAGTTGCTCCAGCCGAAGCCGCCGGGCATCATCCCGATCTGTCAATTGCTTACAACAAAGTCACGATCACTCTCAGCACCCACGATGCCGGTGGCCTCACTCAGAAAGACTTCGACTTGGCAGAACACATCGATAAGCTCAGCCTCTAGTCCAAACTCCATAAGGAGTTATCGCCCCTTTGCATTGAGATCAACATATATTAAGCGTTTGCTCTCAACGCTGCGAAATACAGGACTATTACCAAAAGTAGGTCAGCGTTGTGGATACCTGGAAGGATCAGACACCGCACGAATAAGTCATCCAAGCTATGTGCCAGATTTTTTTAAGGGCCAAAGGGTAGTGTGCAGCAAATAGATCTGTTAGTATTTTGCTGTGCAATGCCAAATTAGCGGTTATAAATCGTAATCTGGCTAGTACATCTGAGTCATAGCAAGGCTTTGACGAAGTTTTGACCTTAACCTCAAGGTGTGAGGAGAGTAAAGGGTAAATGTCTAACAAATTGTGGAAAGTATTGTTAGCAAGCCCCGTCCTATTGGGCATGGGTTTTGCTGGTTCAGCTAACGCTCAAGTTAGCACCATCGACGAACTCGTTGATGTTTCTCCGACTCCCGATAACTGGGCTTTCGGCGCTCTGCAGTCCTTGGTTGAAGACTACGGCTGTATCGAAGGTGACCTGGGTACTCGGACTTACCGTGGTAACCAGTTCATGACTCGTTATGAGTTTGCTGCTGGTTTGAATGCTTGTTTGGATTCCATCCGCTTCTTGATCGCTGAAGGCGGTTTGGATGCTGATACTTTGGCGACCATTCAGCGTTTGCAAGAAGAATTTGCCGCTGAATTGGCTACTCTACGTGGTCGCGTTGATGCTCTTGAAGCTGAAACCGCTGAATTGCGTGCACAGCAGTTCTCCACCACTACCAAGTTGCGTGGTCAAGTTGATGGCAACCTAGTTGCTCCCTTCGGTGAAACGACTATCACCATCGGCGGTGGCAACACTGGAATTGACACCGACACTGACGAAAATCTCGCTTTCACAGCACGGGCTCGCTTGAACTTTGATTCCAGCTTCACTGGTGATGATCGTTTACGCGTTCGTTTACAAGCCGGTGATGATGATTTCAGCATCTTGAGCTTTGCTGGTGGTTTGGCTAATTCCTCTGGCACTGGCAACTTAGATGTTGTCATCGATGACTTCTACTACAGCTTTGGTGTCGGCGACAACCTCGACTTCATCGTAGCTGCTAACAGCATCGCAACTGACGACTTCGTTGTGAGCACTATCGTGCCTTTCGACGGTCCTAGCGTCGCTGATGCTGGCGGTCCTCTACTCTATGACTTCGACATGGGTGGCGGCGGCTTCGCTATCGGTGGTAGTGCGGCTCTTGGCGACAACTTCGTTATCGATGCTGGTTACTCCGCTGACAACGGCGAAGATGGCTCCAACGATCCTCGCGACGGTATTGCTGGCGCTGCTAGTCAGTCCTACATCGTTCAAGGTAGCTACATCAGCGATGGCTTGATTGACGCTGCTATTGCTTACCTTCGTGGTAACGATGGTGGTGACGGTGAATACACTGACACCTTTGCTGGTCTGTTGAACCTCGACTTCGATGGCTTCTTCGTTGCCGGTACCATCGCTTGGCATGACAATGGCGATGATGATGACTTCTCCTGGATGGCTGGCGCTGGCTTCGAAGATCTCTTCTTCGAAGGTTCCACCTTTGGTGCTTACTACGCTGACCTACCTGACTACAACGACAGACTCGATCCTTCGATGTTTGAAGTTTACTTGGGTGTACCGGTCAACGAGTTCTTGACCATCACTCCTGCTGTCATCTACGGCGATTTGGACACCGGTACCAATGCTGATCCTGAAGATGGTAGCCAGTGGTACGGTGCTGTCCGTGCGACCTTCTCCTTCTAAGCAGACGTTGATTTATCTGTTTAGTTAGAGCATAGAAAGAGGGGCAGTGACTGCCCCTCTTTTTTAGTGGCAATTGATATGACAGAGCAGCCTATTACGCAGCAGCCGTTTTCAAAAACGGTTCAAGGACAGGATCACGTTATCAGACCTCACCAGTTCACGGCTGTGATTTGGGAATCCTGCAAACCCGACTGGAGAACCGGAGTTATACTGGAGAAGTTGCGTCGTTCAGCCCTAATCCGTGGAACTGTCTAGCAAAAGTGAATATGCCTTGTTAGCTTTACTCGAATTGGGACGCGGGTTTGCTAGCGGCGAGCCCATGCAGATTCGGCAAATTGCCGCCCAACAAAATATTCCCGACCGCTATCTTGAGCAACTGCTCGCCACGCTACGGCGCGCTGGATTTGTGAAAAGTCAGCGGGGCGCCAAAGGCGGCTATCTGCTAGCGCGATCGCCCTGGCAAATAACTCTTTACGAAATCATTAGCTGTATTGAAGGCTTTGATGTCGCTAAAGAAGCCGCAACCACGCCACAAACTTCAGAAGGGGCGGTGATTGCAGAAGTTTGGGAGGCCGCCCGACAAGCCGCAGAAGATGTGCTGTGCAAGCAAACACTGCAAGACTTATTGGATCAGTGCAAAGCCAAACAGCAAGTTGACTTGATGTATTACATTTAGTGCCCATGCGTATCGCCGAAAATGTCACCGACCTCATTGGCCACACTCCCCTCGTCCGCCTTAATCGCATTCCCCAATCAGAAGGATGCCAGGCCAACATCGTGGTCAAATTAGAGGGCATGAACCCCTCGGCCTCCGTCAAAGATCGCATTGGTATCAACATGATTAATGCGGCTGAGGCCGCTGGCAAAATTGCCCCTGGTCGCACGACGCTGGTCGAACCGACATCCGGCAACACTGGCATTGCCCTCGCTATGGCTGCTGCCGCTAAAGGCTATCGTCTAATTTTGACCATGCCTGAAACGATGAGCAGTGAGCGGCGCGCCATGCTCAGAGCTTTTGGGGCCGAGTTAGAACTGACCCCAGGTTTAGAAGGCATGTCAGGTTGCATTCGCTGCGCACAGCGATTGGTTAATACTTTGCCTGATGCCTACATGCTGCAACAGTTTTCCAATCCAGCTAATCCGGATATTCACCGTCAGACCACAGCTGAAGAGATCTGGGCCGATACAGAAGGAACAGTGGATATCGTGATTGCAGGTGTTGGCACCGGGGGAACCATTACCGGCGTTTCAGAAGTACTCAAGGCTCGCAAGCCAGAAGTGCAGGCGATCGCAGTGGAACCCACGAACAGTCCCGTGCTGTCGGGAGGACATGCTGGCCCGCACAAAATTCAGGGTATTGGTGCGGGGTTTGTGCCCGAGGTGTTGAACACTGACATTATTGATGAGGTAATCACCGTCAGTGATGATGAAGCGATCGATTATGGTCGTCGCTTGGCGCGCGAAGAAGGTCTCTTATCTGGCATCTCAACTGGTGCAGTGCTTAAAGCCGCGATCGCGATCGGGTCTCGTCCTGAAAATGCTGGGAAGCTGATTGTGATGATTCAACCGAGCTTTGGTGAACGTTATCTGAGTACGCCGCTATTCCAAGATCCAGAGTTGCTGGCACCTGTAGCAATGAATTGAACCGATGCATGACCGCTGGCAGGTTGAAACTTCAGCAATACTCAGAATCAAATTCCATAGGAATCAGCGGATTTAAGGGCAGCTGACTATTCAGTTGGTGAAAGCCGCACCAAGTTGTACGTTTCAGTTGTGACTAAGGGCGTCGGCTCGTTGGGCCAATTAATATCAGCAAATTCTTCCGCCGTACCTACTACCAAAGCCGATTGGGCCGGCTGATCAATCTGCAGCGTATTCCGTAGCTCATCAGGGAGCTCGATGTAAGTCACTGGAGCTTGGGTATAAAACACCAGAGATGGCTTCATGAAACCCACCATGTAGAGGGCTTCATCCGGCTGCTGCTCAGCGATCGCCGTTGTAGCAATCTGCCGCAAAGGTGCCTGCCGGATCTGATCGGCCAGTTGAAAGGCAGGCAAAATGGACAGCAGAATAAACGCCGAAAAACCCACTAGATTGATAGTCCATAACCAGCGATGGCGACGCGAGATCAGCAAGCCGATACCAGCAAGCAGCGCTAACCCCCAAATCACTGCAGCTCTTACCATCACGCCGGACTCGCGCACCAAATCGGGTAAACCCGGCATCGCGGGGTCATTGCCCATCCAATTGGGACTGTAGAGAGCGGCAGCAGCCAACACCGCAAAAATTAGCAAGTTGCAGCCGTAGCTAGCCCAAAAGCCAACTCCTGATTTAGTTGCCCGGCTGGGAACGGGACAGAGGCAATCGCTCCAGCCGAGTCCGATCAACACTCCGGCGGCGGGCATTAGGGGTAAGACGTAACTGGGTAGCTTGGTCACTGCGATAGTGAAAAAGCCAAAAATTACCACGAACCAAGCCAGCGCAAACATCCCAAAATGGGAAGATCGAGGTTGTGTCTGCCAAAATCGGGGCCGGTAGAACTGGAGTCGCGCAATCGCCCAGGGTAAAAATGGTGACCAGGGTAAAAAGCCGATAGCGACCACGAGAAAGTAAAAATACCAGGGAGCCGCATGGCCATTTACGACATCCGTAAAGCGTTCAATATTGTGATAGCCGAAAAATGAATCGATGTAGGCTTGGCCGTTGGCAGCGATGACTAACACATGCCAGGGCACCGTAATCGCCAGAAAAATGATCACGCCTTTTATTAAGTGGAGTTCTCGCAGCACCTTACGAAACTGCCCCACATACAGTAGAAAGGCACAGACAATCAGACCCGGGAGCACTACACCGACCGGCCCTTTCGTCAACACTGCAAGGCCTAAAAACACGTAAGCGGTAAGATACCAGTTCCGTTGTCGTGCAGGGAATTCAGGCTGGGCATAGCCTAAAAAGAAGGAGAAAAGGGCAATGCCCATACAGCCCGACAGCAGCATGTCGGATACCCCACTCCGGGCCCACACAATGGTTTCTGGATTGAGGGCCATGACCGCCGACCCGATGATGGCCGACCAAAATAGGTTGCGCTGGCTGAGGCGAGATCGCTGAGGCCCAGAACCATTCATTTCCCCTGTCACTGCCGTCGCCAATTCGGGACGTGAGAAGCCAAACCGTCGCAGCGTGTAAAAGCCCATTCCCACTAGGGCACTGGCTGCCAGGGCCGACGGCAATCGCACTGCCCATTCTCCTACGCCAAAAATCTGGAATCCGATCGCCATCATCCAATACACCAGGGGCGGCTTATCGAAGCGAGTCACTCCATTGAAATAGGGGGTCACCCAATCTCCCGTCACGGTCATTTGCCGCGAGGCTTCTGCAAACAGGGGTTCGGTTTCATCAATGAGTCCTACGCTGGCTAGTCCCACAAAAAAGGCAATGGCGCAAATCAGGGCTACCCACAACAGGTCACCCCAAATTTCTTTTTGAACAGACTGGGGCGTGCCGGTCGGCGGTAATTTGGGAAAGCGCTGGAGGGTAGGATGCTTCATAATTGGGCACCAAGCCGTGAAAAGAGAAACCAGTCTTCTACCTTACAGCGATTCGTCAGCAGTCATGGGCAGCCGCAGGTCAAAACAAGAGGTGGCATAAGAGCAGTGTGAGGGGCGCTGAGTGACAAGGTTGTAAGGGTGACTGAGCCGCGAGGACTTTGCATCTGGGAGAGGAATCTTCCACAATGAATCAGGGCGCGATCGCGCTCATTGCTTTATCAAGGATTGCGGCAACGCGGCTATGGCATCTAAGTCAGTAGAGATCGATCACTATCGCACATTGCAGATCGCTGAAGAGGCAACCCAGCAAGAGATCAAGCAATCCTATCGGCGACTCGCCAAAGCCCTGCATCCCGACACCCAGAATGCATCAGATGACGCTGAGAGCATCAAGCAACTGAATGCCGCCTATGAAGTGCTGGGAGATCCACAGTCACGCTCCGACTATGACCGCGAGCGGCGAGTTCAGAAAGCCGGATTTCAGTCAGAAAGTCAGATTCGCGATCGCACCAATCGTACGGCGCAGTCGCAAGCGCAGTATCGACAGCGTCGCCAGGCTGCTCAAGCCGCTGATGATGCCTTTGCAGTGTGGGTCAGCAAGGTTTACAACCCTGTGGATCGACTCATCGCCAAAATCCTCAATCCACTTAAGGGTGAAATCCGAGCACTGTCGGATGACCCCTTTGATGATGAGCTGATGGAAAATTTTCAGACCTATTTAGAAACCTGCCGTGAGCATTTAGAAAAAGCGCGCAGCAAATTCCAATCAGTTTCCAACCCATCTAGCACTGCGGGGGTCGCGGCCAATCTTTATTACTGTCTCAACCAATTAGAAGACGGCATCGAAGAAATGGAGCGCTACACCTACTGCTACGAAGAGAGCTACTTGCACACTGGGCAAGAGCTGTTCCGAATTTCCACTAAGCTGCGGCGGGAAGCTAAGGATAAACTGAAGGTAGCAAGTCGTTGACGCCCCAAGTAAAACGATTAGCCTATGCCTGGCTCGTCATCATAGTGATGACCGTTGCCTATCGTGGCTTGACCAAACAATGGCTACAGTTTGGGGATATCCAGTCAGGGATAACCGTAAGCGGCACTGACTATATTTATGAGTTGGAAAGCACGGATATCGCCCTACCGACAGGCAAGACTATCCCGCAACATACCCTGTACTTGAAGAATCGAGCCAGCAACAGTCGGTTCAAAGTGCCACTAGAGCTATGGCCAGGGGCATTTGCAGAAGGAGAATGCCGCGACTGTGTAAGTGTGATCAATCGAGGTGACAGAACCTATCTGGTCATTCGGTTACCAGGGGGTGGATCGGGGGGCTATTCCATCAACCAAGTGCTTGAGGTGTGGGAAGGTTGGGCGATTCGTCAAGATGGCTTTTTGAGCTGCGGTCGAGCGTACTTGCAGCATAACGAACTGGTCTTCCCTAGTCGTGCGAATAGCTGTCCTGAATGGGCCTTGGGTCACCTTCCCTGGCAGCCGTGGGAGTATGGCAGATTAACGCTCTCGGAATTTTAAGGGACGAATGCTGCGCATAGTCTGCGATAATGAAGAGCTTGCTGAAAAGCGATCGCTACAATAAAGTCATCTCTTCTTCACCCTCTGGCCTGAATCAATGCCTCTTCCTATTGTTGCTATTATTGGTCGCCCCAATGTGGGCAAATCGACCCTGGTTAACCGTTTAGCCGGGGTGCAAGAGGCGATTGTGTACGACACGCCGGGGGTGACTCGCGATCGTACTTACAAGCCTGCTTTCTGGGCTGATCGCGACTTCCTCGTTGTGGATACGGGGGGACTCATCTTTGATGACGACACTGAGTTTTTGCCCTACATTCGCGAACAAGCCAACCTGGCGCTGACCGAAGCCAGCGCCGCCATCATGGTGGTCGATGGTCAAGAAGGCCCCACCGAGTCTGATCGCGAAATTGCTCAATGGCTCAGGCAACAGCATTCAGTTCCGGTGCTGCTCGCGGTGAATAAATGCGAATCACCAGATCAGGGTTTGGTGCAAGCAGCGCAGTTTTGGGAATTGGGACTGGGAGAGCCCCATGCGGTCTCCGGCATCCATGGCAACGGTACGGGAGACATGCTGGATGAACTGGTGAGTCACCTGCCGCCTCCCGAAGCAATCGAGGAACCAGAAGAGATTCGCGTCGCCATTGTCGGTCGTCCTAATGTGGGCAAATCCAGTCTACTGAATGCCTTTGTGGGAGAAAATCGGGCGATCGTGAGTCCAGTCTCAGGCACCACACGGGATGCGATCGATATGCTGGTAGAGCGGGATGACAAGCGCTACCGATTGATTGATACCGCAGGCATTCGCAAGAAAAAGAATGTCGATTACGGCCCCGAATTTTTTGGCATCAACCGCGCCTTCAAAGCCATTCGCCGGGCCGATGTCGTGCTGCTGGTCATTGATGCCCTGGATGGTGTGACTGAACAAGACCAGAAGCTGGCCGGACGGGTAGAAGAAGATGGCCGCGCCTGTGTCGTGGTGGTGAATAAATGGGATGCAGTGGATAAAGATTCCCACACGATTTATGACTACGATCGCACTATCGGCAGCAAGCTCTACTTTATGGAATGGGCCAAGCGCATTTACATCAGTGCGATGACCGGGCAGCGAGTACCCAAAATCCTCAATCTGGTGGATCAGGCTGTCGAAGAGCATCGGCGCCGAGTTAGCACCTCTGTGGTGAATGAAGTGCTGGAAGAAGCGGTGGGTTGGCACACCCCGCCCACGACGCGCCAAGGCCGTCAGGGACGCATTTACTACGGCACCCAAGTCACGGCGCGCCCCCCCACCTTTGCCTTGTTTGTGAATGATCCGAAACTGTTTGGCGAGAGCTATCGCCGCTATATTGAAAAGCAGTTTCGTCAAAATTTAGGCTTCGAGGGCAGCCCCATTCGGATATTGTGGCGAGGCAAGAAAATGCGGGATCTGGAACGTCAGAGTGCCAACCGCGCCACGAAAGTTTAGCGATTTTAGGGCGCTTTGCCTTTCTGGAGGGGGCAGCGTGAAGCCACAAACTGTTGTTACCTCGCTCAAATGGAGATGATTTCATGCAAAAAATCGTTCCCTGTTTGTGGTTCGACGGTGACGCTGAAGAAGCATCTGAATTTTATGTTTCGCTGTTGCCAGATTCGCGTATTGACCGGATCTTGCGATCTCCTGCTGATACGCCAAGTGGCCCTGCTGGTATAGTCTTAACTGTCGAATTCACTTTGGCAGGTGCCCAGTATATGGGGTTAAATGGCGGCCCGGGGTTCCCGTTCACCGAAGCGGTCTCGTTTCAGATTTATTGTGATGACCAGCCTGAAGTTGATCGACTGTGGACGGCTCTCGCCGAGGGTGGGTCAGAAATTGCCTGCGGGTGGCTCAAAGATCGTTGGGGACTGGCTTGGCAGATCGTGCCAAGGCGGTTAGTTGAATTACTCAACGACTCTGACACCAGTCGAGCTCGGCGTGTTCAGGAGGCGATGATGCAAATGACCAAAATCGACATTGCGACAATTGAGCAGGCAGCAGTAGGTAGCAACTAGCTGAACTATCCACACCTGCCAAATGCCAAGATCATAGAAAACTGGTTGCCTAGCTCGCAACCCAAATCGGAAGTCGATAAACACACATCGGTGTGACCTAACGCATGGATCTGCTCAAAACCCTGCCCATTGGCCTCTATCTTGAGGAGCCCGTCACCTGGCTTCATCGCCTTGACCCCCGTGTAAAGCTGTTTTGGCTTTTCAGTATTTTGGTGAGCCCCATTTTGGCGAATGCGAGCTGGCGGTTCTTTTTAGTAGGGTTACTCATGGCGCTGACGATCGCGGCCCTGATTCCCCTCCGAGTCTGGCGGCAGCAGATGGGCTGGCTGCTGTTTCTCTGCACTATGATGCTGGTGCTCACAGCACTCTTACCCGATGGTTTGGCGATCGCCTATCAATCCCCGGTGCCCTCACCAGCCGAGATTTTGAGCGTGGAACCATTTCCCGATCAGTTTC
>CAZFWL010000049.1:0-10634 GCA_964522775.1 uncultured Halomicronema sp. | reverse complement strand
CGTTGGATATACGGTTCAATCCTGCTACCTACTTTCAGCTGTATGCCCGGGTGCCAGGGGCTTACGACAGTGATTATGAAGAGTTTGCTTTGCAGGGCAAACAAACCGCTGCGTTTGAGCAGTTGTTGGACTATACCCAAGAGCAGGGAATTCCCGTCATCTTTGTGAATACGCCACTGACGGACGAATACTTGGACGGTTATCGTAGCGATGCCGAAGCTGATTTTCAGCGGCTGATGCTGCGGTATTCCGCGACCGAAAGCGATTTCATATTCCGCGATTTGGGACAGGTGTGGACGAATCGTTACGATTATTTCTCTGATCCCAGCCATTTGAATCGCTATGGCGCTTATCAGGTATCGTTGCGGTTGGCCCAGGATCCAATGATCCCCTGGCCTCGCGCCCTTGATTTGTCTGCCGCTAATCCTGACCGTCCGACGCCATGACCCTACCTTCGATTCTGTATGGCCTCTTTTTACTCAGCGTCGTTGGGTTGTATTGGGCGCTAGCGCGGCGATCGCTGCGCATCTGGCTCCTTTTGATTGCCAGCATCGTGTTTTACACGTCGCTGCAGGTCCACTATGTGCCCTTAATGTTGGCCTTAGTGGCCATTAACTTCTGGCTGGGACGAGTGTTGCAAATGCCCGCCGATTGGCGCGTCTCCAACGAACAGTGGCAGATGGCTGAGCAGCAGTGGTATCGGCGACGGCGCTACTGGCTCACATTTGGGGTGAGCCTCAATGTGCTGCTGCTGCTGGGCTTCAAATATGTGGAAACCTGGCTGCAATGGCTGGTGCCCGACGGCTTTAACCCCGAAGTGGCCGATGGGAGTTGGTTAGCGATCGCTTTCCCCCTGGGATTAAGTTTTTTCACCTTTGAATGCATTGCCTACTTAGTCGATGTCTATCGCGGCGCCCCCGCCACCAAGAGTCTGCCGGAATTTGCCGCCTACAAGCTGTACTTTCCAAAATTGATCTCTGGACCGATCACCCGTTTCCATAGCTTTGCTAACCAGATCACCAACCAGCCCAGTTTGAATTTCAGTTGGGCGGTGGAAGGCTTATGGCTCATCGGCATCGGTGCCATCAAAAAAGTGCTGATTGCTGACCACATCGGCACCCTCGTCAACCTCAGTTTGGATAACCTAGAGCGGGCCGGAAGTTGGGATCTCTGGCTGGCAATCTTTGCCTATGGCTTACAGCTTTATCTCGATTTCAGCGGCTATGTCGATGTTGCTCGGGGCAGTGCTTTGCTCATGGGGATTAATCTGCCGCAGAACTTCAACTTTCCCTACATGACCACCAGCATCGCTGACTTTTGGCGCCGCTGGCACATTACGCTAGGCGACTGGCTACGTAACTATCTGTATTTCCCACTGGGAGGCTCTCGTAGAGGACTGGGAAGAACTGCCATCAACCTCATGATCGTCATGCTGATCGCGGGGATATGGCACGGCAATACCTGGGGCTTTGTGATCTGGGGCGGTATTCACGGATTAGCGCTCATTGTGCATCGGGTGAATTACGCGATCGCCCAAGGCTGGCAACCGTTACAGCAGTTTTGGCGTCAACCCTGGGGCGTCGTCACCGCCTGGGCCGCAACACAGTTTTTAGTGTTTTTTAGCTGGCTCTTTTTCCGCCTACCCGAACCCCGGCAATACACCTTGGCACTCCAGAAGCTATGGGGCGTGAACAGCGATGCGCAATTTGCCCAAAAGGTCTATGTCGAGTCATTAGGCCTCACCGCGCCCCAGCTGTGGAGCCTACTCTGGCTGTTAGTGGCAGTCATGATGTTCATTTACTTCGTACAGCGCGAGCTCAAGTTGCAGCTCAATTGGCCAGTCAAGTTGTTGCTGGTACCACTCATGCTGTTCACCGCTTGGCAACTCGCTCCCAGCGAAACCCTTTCATACATTTATTTCGACTTCTAACCAGGCGGCGAAACTCGACAGGATCCTGTGAGAAACTACTTCAGAGTTTGGCCCTGGGGACTCCCCTTACCTGCCAGTCGCGGGGGAAGCCAAGCCAAAGTTGCCTCGCTGCGTATTTGAATTTATGACTGCTTCTTCCTTGCCTTCGATCGCTGATGATTTCGCCGCAGCGGCCCCAGAAACCCAACAGCGCAAAGCTGATCATATCCGCGTCTGTTTAGAGCAAGATGTCCAGTGCCAGCAAATCACCACTGGACTGGAAAAGTATCGCTTTGAGCATTGTTGTCTACCAGAACTAGACTGGAACGCCCTTGATGTATCGTCGTCTTTCTTGGGGAAGACGTTGGGCGCTCCTTTGCTGATCTCTTCCATGACCGGAGGCACCGAACAAGCTCAACTGATTAATACGCGGCTCGCGATCGCGGCTCAAACTTTTGGCCTCGCGATGGGCGTTGGGTCGCAGCGGGTGGCAGTAGAAGCTCCTCATGTGATGGAGACCTTTGCCATTCGACGATACGCCCCAGATTGCCTGCTGTTTGCCAATCTAGGTGCAGTGCAGTTCAACTACGGTTATGGTTTAGCCGAGTGTCAGCGCGTGGTAGATGGCTTAGAAGCTGATGCCTTAATTCTCCACTTAAATCCGCTGCAAGAGAGCGTGCAAACGCGGGGCGATCGCAACTTTCACGGACTTCTGAACAAAATTGAGCATCTATGTCAGCGTTTACCTGTACCTGTCATTGCCAAGGAAGTCGGCAACGGTATCTCCGCCGCAATAGCCCAGAAACTCATCAATGCTGGCATTGCCGCCATTGACGTGGCTGGGGCGGGAGGCACCTCATGGGCCAAAGTTGAAGGCGGACGCGCCGCCGATCTCCGCCAGCGCCGACTGGGGCAAACCTTTGCAGATTGGGGATTACCCACAGCAGCTTGCGTGACGCAAATTCGAGCCGTGGCCCCGACGATTCCCCTGATTGCCTCTGGGGGTATTCGTAATGGCTTGCAAATGGCGAAGGCGATCGCCCTGGGCGCTGACTTAGTCGGTTTGGCCCATCCGTTTCTGCTCGCCGCCCACGACTCCGAAGAAAGTGTCGCCCTGCTAGCAGAATGCTTACTCGAAGAACTCCGCACTGTTCTGCTGTGTACCGGGAACCAAAACTTTACAGCTTTGAGACAATCCGGCACACTCCAGCATATCTAAACCCTGTGAGCACCCATAGATCAAGACGGCTCTGAACACATCATGTTGCGGTCAACCATACGGCGAGGTCTATGGCGAGTTAAAACTCATCGTCAGCATAGTTAGGGTCGAGCCCGGCTTCGTTATCACGCTTCGAGCCGAGCAATTCTAACCGCTCCACTCGGATAACCGGGGAAGTACGTAAGGCCCCTGTCGAGCGATCGTTCCACTGATCAAGCTTCAGGTTGCCACTGACGCCAATCAAGCTACCTTTGCGAACATAGTTCGCGGCGACCTCAGCCGTGCGGCCCCACATTTCTAAGTTGAACCAGTCGGGTTGGTCAGAGTTGCGGGTGCGGCGATTCACCGCCAAAGAAAACTTACAGACCACACTGCCTGACTCAAAATATTTCACATCTGGATCACGCCCGGCCCGGCCTACGAGGGTTACAGAGTTAATGCTCATCGTCAGACTGTCTCCTGATTTTGTCCACTAGGTGCGACTGCACACTGCACCAGTCTCGTCGCTCAATGTACCAAAGCTTAGCGAGTTTTCTATCGCTAACTGCCACTGGCCATATTCTTCATCAGTGTGCCGCAAATTTATATCAGTGGCAGTCCATGTCCCGAAACTGTTGATCACCCGCGAAATGAATAGGACAACAGCAAAATAGCTGAGGGCGATCGCTGAAATGAAGCGTCCATCGCCCTGTCCTCGTGGAGGGCTTTTCCAGGCAGCTAGCCACACGACCGACAGCAGTAGCCAAAGGTTTTACTACGACTGAGGACAATCATCTGCTAGACGCATTGATACGAAACGTAATAGAATCCACTTCGTCTGCACTGCAATTGCAACAGACGTTCCCTGAATTAGTGTCTCGGCAATCGATGGTTCTAATACCAATCAGCTATCTATGGCCTAGCATTAAGTTCGGCGAGTTTACACATAACCGTCCATTTCGTTCGTTTGGGGGCTAAGTCTCGTGGCTTTGCTTGACCGATTTTCACTCTCCCGAGACATGGGTATTGATCTGGGCACCGCGAATACGCTGGTGTACGTTTCGGGCAAAGGAGTGGTTCTACAAGAGCCCTCTGTGGTCGCTATTGACCAGGTAGAAAAAAAACCTTTAGCCGTTGGCGAAGAAGCTAAGCGTATGTTGGGGCGCACCCCTGGCAACGTCGCTGCCTTGCGGCCATTACGAGATGGGGTAATTGCCGACTTCGATACCGCTGAGCTCATGCTGAAGCACTTCATTCGGCAGGTGCACGAAGGGCGCACTTTAGTATCACCACGCATCGTGATTGGCATTCCCAGCGGCGTGACTGGCGTTGAACGTCGCGCAGTGATGGATGCTGCACAACAAGCCGGAGCTCGCACAGTTTACTTAATCGATGAACCGGTGGCGGCGGCGATCGGCGCGGGTTTACCGGTTGCTGAACCGACTGGCAACATGGTGATTGATATTGGCGGCGGTACCACGGAAGTAGCCGTGCTGAGCTTGCAGGGTACCGTGCTGAGCGAGTCTGTGCGGGTCGCGGGGGACGAATTAAGCGATTCCATCACGCAATATCTCAAAAAGGTTCATAACCTAGTCGTAGGTGAGCGCACAGCAGAAGAGATCAAAATCAAAATTGGCTCGGCCTATCCCGGCCCTGACGATAACGAGCTCATCATGGATGTACGCGGTCTCCACCTCCTGTCAGGTTTACCCCGGACAGTGACCGTTAAAGCTGGCGAAATCCGCGAGAGCATGGCTGAGCCATTGGCGGTTATTGTTGAAGCCGTCAAACGCACACTGGAGAGGACTCCGCCCGAGCTGGCGGCTGATATTATTGATCGCGGCATTATGTTGGCTGGGGGTGGCGCTTTGCTCCAAGGATTAGACACATTGCTCAGCCATGAAACTGGCATTGTGGTTCATGTGGCTGCTGACCCCTTGAGCTGCGTCGTTTTGGGGACTGGACGAGTGCTCGAAAACTTTAGTCAGATGGGTCGAGTCTTTAGTGGCAGTTCCGGTATTTAAGATAGGTTGAGTAGCCATGTTTGCCCTGCGGCGCTGGTGGAATCAATATGCCCTCAAGACTGGATTAGTGGTCTTGGTAATTATTGCTGCGCTCGGTATGCGTGACAGTGGCGGTGCGGTGATCTACGAAATGTATCGTTGGGTTACCCGCCCATTTCACCCAGGCCCGTCCCGAGAGGCGATGTTGCAGTCAAGCTATGCCCAAGAGCTGCAGCAGCGCTTGGTCGAGCTCGAAAGTCAGAATCGATCGCTCAGACAAATTGTTGAAGGTGACGGCTCTTTATTGGCAAACGGCACGCCAGCGGCAGTCATTGGCCGGAGTGCTGGCGATTGGTGGCAGCAAATTATCATCAGTCGGGGCGAACAAGATGGGATTACCCTGGATGACGTCGTTACGGGACCAGGGGGCTTAGTTGGTCGAGTCATTGCCGTTTCGCCAAACAGCAGCCGCGTTTTATTGGTCAGTGACCCCACGAGTCGCGTTGGGGCACGCATTAGCCGTAGCCGCGCTACCGGCTATATTCAGGGCACCATGGGCCAACAGGTGGTGATGGAGTTCTTTGACAAAATTCCTGATGTCAAAGTTGGTGATGTGGTGACCACGTCAGCCTACAGTAAGCTCTTTCCCCAGGACATTCCCATTGGACGTGTCGTCGCATTGGATCTAGCCAAAAGTCCAGCACCGGAAGTCACAGTCGAACTGACAACACCTCTTGGCATTGTTGAATGGGTCGAAGTCGTGCCCTTCGAGCCTAAAGCCATCACCATTCCCGAAGCCCAAGGGACGCTAGAAGAAGTTATTCCCAATCGCGAAGCAGAAGATGAGGTGGAGGGCGATCTCACGCCATGACCACTAGCCGCTCCATTAGCCTGGCCCAGCGTCGCCGTTATCGCTGGATAAACATTGGTGTCGTCATTGGCTCTGCTCTCATCTGTACTTTGCTGCTCCCCATGCGTCTGCCCGGCATGGTACTACTGGGCGTTACTCCGAGTTGGTTATTGATCTGGTTGGTCGCTTGGAGTGTGCAACGTAGCGGGGTTGAGGGAGCGATCGCGGGCTTCATCTTAGGGCTCATCCATGATGGCCTGACCGGCTACTTTCCCACTCATACCTTGGGGCTAACCTTGGTGGGCTTCTTAACAGCCCGCATCCAAAAGCAACGCTTCATTCAAGAGGATTTTGTCTCTGTCGCCATTATCGTTTTTGGCATGACCGTCATTGCCCAAACGACCATGGCCCTACAAATTACCGCCCATCAGCTGGTGAGCAGTAATTCTCCCTATCCAGGAGTGCCGGTCATTTGGTTACAACATCAGCGCATTGCGCTCAGTTCAGCCATTCTAAGTAGCCTCTGGGCCCCTGCTATCTACTATCCGCTGAGTCGTTGGTGGGCCCATTATGAGCAAATCATGGAACCACCCGGCAGTTGAAGGCGTGGTTTCACCAGATTCGGATGGACATAAAATTTGCCTCCGCGATCGCAGTTTGTTGTCACCGCGCATCACTGCAGGGTGCCAGTTGAGAGATCGCGCCTCCGGAAGAGGCCATGACACAGGGGTAAAGCTAAGTTATTGACATCCCTGGTCTACAGCATTCACTATGAAAATCCAAAAGTCTGAGTTAGAGGCGTTGGGCAACTCTTTACGCCTGATCAACACTAAATTGATGAAGGCTCAAGCCACTAGCCCTGAAACTAAACGACTCTGGTATCAAGGGCAGGAATCGTATTTCGACGTAACAGTCGATCTCCAAGACCAAGAGATTACCTGGTTTCAAATTACGCTGCGAGGCCGAGCCCTCTCTGGCAAGCCACCCCACTCCATCTCGACTGGAGAAACCGAAGAACTGGATGTGCCTCCAGAGGTGTCATATTATGCAGCGAGTAAAACGATTCGTGATGGTGCTGCAATTAACTGGGACTTTGTGCAGTGCATGACTGAGATGCTGTCTTACCGCTCAGACGAACCGACTTTGGACAAAGTGCATCACTTGTTGAAGCAACACCTCCATCAACATCATCAAACCGCTTGATGTGGTCATTGATGCAATCCCCATAACTCTTGAGAGTGGGCGAGCGCACTATCCGTATGGGTGACGAATCGTCTTATAGAGATAACGAATAGTGATAGAACTCGCAGTCTTTAAGGTAACCAGAAGCTTCATACAGTGACTGCGCTGGCGTATTAGCAACCTGTGTGGATAAAGCAATCCGAATCGCATCCGTCTCTTGAGCAAAAGCTTGTGCAGCCTTTAAGAGTGCGTTGCCAGCGCCTTGCCCCCTATAAGCTTCCTCCACGAATAAATCGTTCAATATCCAAATCCGCCTCATAGAAACCGACGAGAAACTTGGATACAGCTGCGCAAAACCTATAACTGTTTGACCTGAGCAGGCAACGAAAATCGCTGAGTCTTGGTGTTTGAAGCGTGCTTCAATAAACTGCTTAGCAGCCTCGTAATCTGAGGAGGAGTTGTAGAAAACTCGGTATTGGTCAAATAGTTTTGACACTTTTTCAAGATGCTCAGCGCGGGCTTGGATAACTTCCATCTTTCATCCTCAAGCAGTGGAAAACGCTGTGGGCTCTATCAGTGCGGATGCAAAAGCTGACCGCACGCTGATCATTGAGCAACCACTCGCAACTGTCAGGCAGCGTTGGCATCAGTGAGCAGATCATCACCTCGAAACTGACCACTACGGCATTGATCTGACCTGATAATCGCCTATCCTACTTGCCAGAGAGGTTGTTGAGAGAATGACACCGATGGCTCAAACAACAGATGCGACCAAATCGTCAGCGATCGCTCTACCAGAAATGGGCTGCGGCACTTGGGCTTGGGGTAATCGGCTGCTGTGGGGCTACTCACCCGACATGGATGCGGAATTGCAAGCCGTATTTAATCATTGTGTGAGCCAAGGGGTAACACTGTTTGATACGGGCGACTCTTACGGTACCGGCCGACTCAATGGCCGTAGCGAGTCACTGTTGGGTCAATTTGCCAGCGCTTATGAGGGAGCTAACCGCGATCGCCTCTGCCTTGCAACAAAATTGGCGGCTTATCCCTGGCGGCTGACGCGGGGAGCGATGCAGCGAGCCTGTACCGCATCAGCTCAACGACTGGGTCGTCCGGTGGATCTGGCTCAACTACATTGGTCCACTGCAAATTATGCGCCCTGGCAGGAGGGAGCACTGTTGGACGGATTAGCCGATCTCGTGGAGCAACAACAGGTCAAAGGCATCGGTCTGTCCAACTTCGGGCCACAACGGTTACAAAAAATCTATCCCCGTTTTCGCGATCGCGGCATTCCCATCACTACGCTGCAAGTGCAGTATTCCTTGCTTTCGACCTATCCAGTGACGGAGCTGAGCATCCAAGAAGTTTGTGACGAGTTGGGAATTCGCCTCATTGCTTATAGTCCGCTGGCGTTGGGCATTCTCACGGGCAAGTATGAGGTGGGCGGCAAGTTACCGAGTGGATTGCGCGGCTTTGTGTTCCGACAATTATTGCCAGGGGTACAGCCGATTTTGGACACCGTGAATGCGATCGCCATTTTCCGGGAAAAAACAATGGCGCAGATTGCGTTGAACTGGTGTATGTGCAAAGGTTTCATTCCCATCCCCGGCGCCAAAACACTGGCACAAGCCCAGCAAAATACCGGTGCATTAGGCTGGCGACTCGATGCCGGAGAAGTGGTGGAACTCGACAATGCCGTCAGACGCAGTGACAAACAAATGGTGCAAAATATCTTTCAAACGCGTTAGAAGTGAGTGCCCTATCTGGAATTGACTGTATCTCACGTCACATTTTCTTTGTATACAACTCAGTTCTGATTAAATTTGTGTGAAAGATTGTGGGTAGCGATCGCAAATACACCCAGGAATTTTCATACTAAAGAGTAGCGGTGTGGGTTTTATGCCCTTCGCATCGCCTTCATTTCAACTGTGGTTTGACTGTCATCATCTACCACCGGGTAGTGCCTAGCGCCTACCAAAGTCACCCAGTTGCACAATCAACCTTTTTTTATCCATTGCATTCATGTTTGTGGGGGTATTCTGTAATGCGTGTTTACACGAGTTCTGCGCTGCGCAACGCGGTTAACGGTGCCAAACTATTTGCTGGTTTGGCGGTCTTGGGGGTCTTGCTGTTTCAAGCCGCCAAAATCTGGGGCAACGACCCCGTTATTCAAGACATTCAGAACCTGTTGAAAACAGAACAGGCCGAGCCACAGTAAGCATCAGCAACGACTGCTAGATGCGGGGTTACTGAAGTTAAGAAGCACCGCCGAGACCAAGGGCGATCGCATCCATCACGCGGGCGACAGGCACCACTTCGAGTGGCGTGTCCACGCCCCCTTGGCCTTTGGGGACGATCGCGCGCTTGAATCCGAGTTTGGTCGCTTCTTTGAGGCGGAGTTCCAGTTGCGAAACGGGGCGGACCTGACCGCCGAGACCGACTTCACCCAGAATGACGGTGTAGGGGTCAATGACGCGATCGCGAAAACTGGCGGCTACGGCCAACGCAATGCCTAAGTCCGCTGCTGGTTCGCCTACGTTGAGTCCCCCGGAAGACGCGACATAAGCATCCAACTTGGAGAGAGGGATGCCGACACGTTTTTCGAGCACCGCCAGGATTTGTAAAAGGCGGTTGTATTCGATGCCTGTGGTCGAGCGGCGCGGCGAACTGTAGCTCGTTGGGCTGACGAGGGATTGCAGCTCGACCACGAGGGGACGAGTCCCTTCACAAGCGACGATCGTGGCAATGCCGGGGACGGCCTCATCACGGTTGCCCAAAAACAGCTCCGACGGGTTGTGCACTTCTTGCAAACCGCGATCCACCATTTCGAAAATGCCGAGCTCATGGGTCGCCCCAAAGCGATTTTTGACTGATCGCAGCAGCCGATGACTGGCAAAGCGATCGCCCTCAAAATAGAGCACCGTATCCACTAAATGCTCCAGCACCTTGGGCCCCGCGATCGCTCCTTCCTTAGTCACGTGACCAACGATAAAAAGGGCGATATCGTCACGCTTAGCCACCTGCATCAGCCCTGACGTACACTCACGTACTTGCGACACCGAGCCTGGTGCAGAGGTGAGCGCTCCGTAATAGAGCGCCTGAATACTATCGATCACCGCCACAGTCGGTTTAAGCGATTCCAACTCCATCAAAATTGTTTCGAGATCAACTTCGGGAAGTAAAAATAGCCCTTGGTTGCCTTCCGATGCCGGGTCAGTTTGAGGCTGAGAGGCCGCAGAATCGCTCTCCAAAACATTGCTGCCAATGCCCAGACGCTGCGATCGCAGTTTGACTTGCTGGCCCGATTCTTCAGCACAGACGTAGAGCACCCCCATCTTTTCGGCCAAATAGTTCGCGACTTGCAGCAACAAAGTGGATTTGCCAATGCCCGGGTCGCCACCGACTAGCACAAGGGAACCGGGTACGATGCCACCGCCCAGGACCCGATCCAGTTCTGCATAGCCAGAGGGTTGGCGAGGTTGGGGGCGATCT
>CAZFWL010000048.1:0-10673 GCA_964522775.1 uncultured Halomicronema sp. | reverse complement strand
TAGTCGGTTTTCCGAGGAGGAGTTGGCATCTCAGCGTCCCCCATTCCCGTTAGGTCATCTCGCCGCGAATGGCCGGGGCCGCGCTGAGCAACTCGGCCCCGGCCTGCATAGACGCGATATCGGCTTTTGACCAGGAACGTGCTGATTGACAGTGATGGGCCACGAGTAAACCCCAAAGACCTGTCGGAATCAGCACTGGCACCACTAAGTTAGCCTTTACCTGCAACTCACGCAGAAAGTCGCGATGACAGTCAGCAATCGGTTCAGCCTCGATATCCGCGATCGCCCGCACCCGTCCTGCTAGATAGAGCTCTGCATATTTATCGTTAAAGCACTCATCGGGCCCTGTTGAACCAAAGATTGAATAGCGAGGGTCACTCAAAGCTTCAAAGGTGACTTGACCTTCCCACTGCCGATAAAAGTAATACAGCACCACCCGATCTACCTGCAGTCGATGCTGCACCTCAGTTGTCACTTGCTCAACCATCGCATCTCGCTCTAGGCTTTGCGCCAAGCGAACGAGGGTGCGCCGCAAACCCGGATCGGCATCCGACCGGCTGTGAGGGGTAGTAGATCTTTCAGGTATAGACATGGGCAAGACCGAAGCGAACGTCATGACAACGGCTCAGTTCCACTTTAATTGGCCAATTACCGGAGACTCTGTTTCGCTTAGATCAGCTTCATATTTCGGGTAAAGCTATGTGGGTTGTTGGCTTCAACTTTCAACAGAGTTGAACGACAACAAGGGGGCTGTGGTCAATAAGCCTCAATTAAAGCGTCGCTTCAGGTAGGGTGAGTCTCTCACTGGTCAGAGCTTCATGGCCATGATTAATGATTAACCCTTGCTACGAGTAAGGCGTTTTCTGCAACTAACTCATACATTCTCGACTTCTACTTCTTTGCTTCTCAAGAAGCTCTCGTTTGGCTTCTATGGTGTGTTCACAAGTAAAGACAAGAACTGCTGAGCCATTGCTGAATGGACCTCTCAGCTTTCTCAGGCAGGGATTAAGTGTCGCTTATTTCCCCATCAGAGATGGCTCAGGGATGCCCCCCACTATAGGAAACAAGATGAATCAGTCGCCAACGCGACAAAGGAGTTTCAATCATGAAAGGTATTGCATTAGCCCTCACTGCTCTCACCGCTGTTACTATCGCCATTGCCCCAACCAGCTACGCCGCCCCTAACTTCGATGAGCTGCGTCAAGAAAACCTCGATAAAGACGCTGTTGATTTTGATGAGCTGCGCCGCGAGAACCTGGATAAAGATGCCATCCACACCATTCAAGTCAAAGGTATCGACTTCGACGAGCTCCGTCGCGAGAATCTCGATAAAGATGCCGTTAACTTCGATGAGCTGCGTCAAGAGAACCTCGACAAAGATGCGGTTTACGAAGTGCTGGCGAAAGGTATCGACTTCGATGAACTGCGTCGCGAAAACTTGGACAAAGACGCCGTTGACTTCGACGAGTTGCGTCGCGAAAATCTCGACAAAGACGCTGCCTAAGAAGTGGCCTTAAGAGGTGAGGACTTTGATGAACTCCGCCGTCGCAACCTCGACAAAGATGCCGTCAACTTTGATGAACTGCGTCGCGAGAATCTAGAGAAAGATGCCATTGCATAAGCCAGCTCCCTATTCTTGCTCATGACGTTCCCATGGCGACACATTCCCCTGCCCCCTGAATGACATGCTTTTAGGGGGCTTTATTTAGGCTTGGTGTGCGAACTCCGGCGAAAGTCAGTCATCTGACGCACCATGAGATTCTGCTCCAAATGGGCCAGAGGTGCATTCATGTGCCAACGATGGTTTTTGAAGAGTGATGTTTAGGATGTGTCGCTCAGGAAAACTCTCTAGCTACATCACAAGCAATCGTGAGCAAGAACACACTTTTATGCCGGAAAGTTGACCGAGAGCCTTTGTTTCCAACCATAGAAGCACATACGTGACCTGGAGTTCCTACGATGAAATCGCCTTTCCTAACGACGCAACTGGATTCTCATCAAGAGTATTTCAGGGCTTGGAAAGAGCTAGTCAACTCTCTGGAACCTGAAGAGCTTAAGCCCGGTGATACATCGTGTTCAGTACAGACCTTACAACGGGTTTTACAAGGCTTGTCATTATTTGAAGATCAAGCAGATGGCTACTTTGGATCTACCACAAACGCTGCAGTGATCGCCTTTCAGCAGGAGTTTGGCCTGTTAGAAACAGGGGTATTCGACATCGATACTTGGTATGCCCTCAACTTCTGGATTGAGATTAAATCGGTGTTCAATTCAGAGTATTTGGAGCCGACAGAAACCCCAGAATCTACGACTGAACCAAACTACGCTTTGGTCTGAGGAAGGGTTGTCTTGACGAGCATCCGCACAATCTGATTGCACCCAAAACCAACCGTTGCTATCCATCACCGCATATCGACCTGAGACTCTTTCCCATGCTGAACTTTAACCGTAAAGAAGAACCCCGTCCTCGTCAGCCAAAATTGTCGGGACTGCTTCAACAACTGCAAGTTGCTAAGAACGAACAAGAACGCGACGCCGCTTCGAAGCAGAGAAACATTTCGCCTCAAAAGCATTGAGTCCCTATCGACATCACTGTGTGAGTCTCATATTTTCAAGGAGTTCAAAAAATGCACCGCTCCCTTCCCCGTACCAAACATCTGCGTCACCCAACGGTTGGTAAGTCAACATCGGCCAAGGCATCAGCTCTGGCAGAAGCGTATGGGTTTGGCAGACATCAGCGAGTCTATGCCTGCTCCGTATCATTTGCCGATGTCTCTGATACACCACCTGCTTTTCTCGATCACTTAATCAGCGATGGTTGATGCGCGTACACTATTCCTGATCATGGTGGGTTTTATTCCTACGCAGGAACCCTGACACAGGTAGGGTCAAAGGTAACTTTCGCCGGAGCGGCGTTCGGCAAAGTCATGCCCCGATTTAGGAGTGAGCTGTTTTTGAGTGTGGCTAAATCGAGCCAAAGATAATACTGCGTGCTGGAACCCGCAGCGCGACTAATCACGACATCAGCTTGAGCACTCAACTCAATGCCAATTTCATGCGCCCGGTGACGCTGATGCTCTGTCAGGCAAGTGTGAAGCCCAAAAATCCGACCTTGCCACATCATGCCTGTACACACTTCACCCTCCCAGTAATAAGCAAATAGACGAATATGCTCCTGGACAACCAGTACGGGACAGTTTGCAAATGAGCAAACATCTTGCATTTGCAGCAACCTTTACGTGAATAAGACAACCTACTGAATAATGCATCGCCGATAGCAAGCAAAAGTGCGGCCGCGATCGCGTATGAAAACGTGAATGAATCAGGGAATCTAAAAAGGGATAGACATTTATCTTTTTCTATCTTTCCACAAGAGAATTGCCCCAAATGTTATGGAAGAAACACTTTGCCAACAAGTGATGGAAATAATTTTTGTGTATCAAAAGAATAAAGATTTCTTGTTGAAGTTGCATCCTGAGGCTTGCTGCTAATGGGTTAATCCCCATCAGCTAGCAAAAGTAGCTGCGCAGCAGCTGTCTGACATAGAACGGAGCACTGGATTGACCTTGGGATAAGGGACGTGGGTTCAAATTTCGCTAATCCGATTGCGTTCTAAACGCTAAAGCCGAATCCTGCGCAGGATTCGGCTTTTTTGATCATCGTCACCGGTTATTGAGCACGTTGGAAACTCAAATAATCAGTACCCATTCAGCAGAACTGACATTTAAGCGCTAGACGCAAAATTGAATGTGGCGAAGCGATCGCTGCACCACATTCCTCTAACGATTTAGTTGTCAGTCAACTGAGTGAGGAGCTTGCTCGATCGCTCCACAAAGGACTTCATGCCATTGGCGTCAAATCCCTTCTGCGCCATCAGGGCCAAGTCATAGACATGCTGGCAAATCAGGTTGGCCATATCGCCAGCCGGGGAACTGCTGCCATCCGCTTGAACAATGGTGCCTTGCTTCAGCTTCGACAGATTTTTGATGAGCGGATGAGCCGTATTGACCAGTAACACGTGTTCTTCCGGAAACTCAGCATTGGTTTGCTGCATCATCGCCATCATCTCTTGCATACGCCGAGTTTGCTCGGGGAGGAGCACCATCGCGGGTGGCGTATCAGGACTTTCGGTCTTTAAGGCTTCTGTCCGCACATCTAACTTGGGCAGATTGAGAGCGGTTTCAAACAGACCCTTGATTTCCTCATCACGCGTCTGGTTGGTGTTTGGATCAACGATTTCGCTCTCTTTTTCCTTGTCGAGCAGAGCGTCATCCAGTTCCGAGTCCACTCGCGAGAATTTCACATCGCTGTATTGTTGCTCTAAGAAGGTCACGAAATGCTGGTCGATAAACGTATCGAGGAACAGCACTTCCAACCCTTGGGACTGGTGCAGCGCAATGTAAGTCGCTTGCGATGCTTCATCCGTGGCATAGAATACGCGATTTTCGTGCCGCTCTTTGTTGCGCTCTAGGTAGTCCTTGAGGTTGGTGTAGTAGTAACCGTTGGCATCGGTCGGGACTTTCTGATCGTCTACTTCTGACCAGGCATCCCCTTCATCGGTTTGGACTTCCACCTTGGCAGCGTCTTCAGCCGTATCTTCACCCAGTTTGGCCGTCGTGCGGAAGATAATGAAGTCTTCGACCTGCTGCTTGAACTTGTCATCGTTCATTGCCCCAAACTTGATGAAGGTGCCCAGGTCTTGCCAGGACGCGATGTACTTCGCCAGGTCAGTGCGGTAGAGGCCTTTCAAGCTATCACCGACTTTGCGGGCAATGTACTCGGAGATTTTGCGGACGGTGCGATCGTTCTGTAAGAAGCTCCGCGACACATTGAGAGGAATGTCTGGGCTATCAATCACGCCCCGCAACGGCATCAAGAACCGAGGAATGACCTCTTCGCAGTTGTCGCTAACGAAGACCTGATTGCAGAACAGCTTGATATTGCTCTTGGTCACGTCAATGTCGGGCTTCAGCTTCGGGAAATACAGAATCCCATTCACATCAAACGGATAGTCCGTCTTGAGATGTACCCACAGCAGTGGGTCTTCTTGGAAGGGATAGAGGTAGCGATAAAACTCCAGATATTCCTCATCGCTAAGGCTATTCAAAGACTGCTTCCAAGGAGCCTCGTGCTTATTGATGACCTCGTCATCGAGCTTGATGGGAACGGGCAAAAAGTCGCAGTAGGTCTTGACCAGCTGTTGAACACGAGACGATTCCAGGTATTCCTGCTCATCTTCCAGCAGGTGCAGGGTAATCGTCGTCCCGACGGTCGATCGCTCTGAGGGGGATAGCTCAAACTCGGTTGTGCCATCGCAGCGCCAATGCACGGCTTCGGCCCCTTCTTGATAGGAGAGCGTATCAATCTCGACCTCACTGGACACCATGAAGGATGAGTAGAAACCCAAACCAAAGTGACCGATGATGTTGGCGTCGCCGCTTTCTTTGAACTTGCTGACAAATTCTTCAGCACTAGAGAACGCCACCTGGTTGATGTATTTTTTGACCTCTTCGGCCGTCATTCCAAGACCCGTATCTGAAATGCTCAGAGTCTTGGCTTCCTTATCTACTTTGATGGAAATTTCGGGTTCGCCGACTTCGCCAGCGTATTGCCCCGATCGCGATAACAGAGACAGCTTCTGAATCGCATCAACTCCATTGGAAATCAGTTCTCGCAAGAAGATTTCATGGTCTGAATACAGCCACTTCTTGATGATGGGGAAAATATTTTCAGTATGGATACTGATGTTGCCTTTTTCCAGAATTGTCGCCATAGTCGGTGACCCACGCTTTTCTACACTGCTTATTGGGCTCGATTTTCGGCGGCGATGGCCCTTTTCATCAAGGGCAAAACTGCTCCTGATAGGGTACGGGTTTCCGAATGGGGATGGAGGTTGGTGGCGAGGTTGAGGTGAGGCCCATGATGGGGGTGCGGTCTCTGATGACTGAGCTACCAGAAATTTTGCCGCCAGACCCAAGGGACTGCACCCCTGAGTTCCCATCAAAGGCGTTCTAATCGGGATTTAAGAATATCGGCCTGAGTCTCTGCCTCAGCGAGAGCATCGCGGGCACCTTGCACCACATCCTCGGGGGCTTTGTTCACAAATCCGGGATTGCCCAGCCGCCCAGTCAGAGACTTAATCTCGCCCTCAACTTTAGCCAGATCTTTTTCCACTTTGGCCCGCAGCGCATCTACATCTACCAAGCCAGTCAATGGGATCAGCACCTGTACTGTTCCAACGACTCCGGCAAAGAGTTTAGTTTCTGATGCGGGTGAAGACTCGACTGCCGGTACAGGTGCTGCCTCAACCAAATCGGCAATTTCTTGGGCAACCGGTTTCATCACCGTTTTGGATGGTGTCTGAACAGTCTGGCGTTCGAGCCAATCCTTGGCCTCACCGACAATTTCTTTGCGCCAGTAGTCTACTTTTGACCAGGTTTCTTGACGCTTCGGGGCATACAACAGGTTTTGAGTTATAAACCAAGCGGTATAACCGACACCGATCAGTTTCAGTAATGATCCCACCAACAAAATGCTGTCCAGGGTTCGTAGCACTGCTGCGAGGATTTGCAGCGCAATAAACAACGCAAACAGTAATCCTAAAGTCGTTGCCGGACGGCGAAAGTCACTGAAGAACCGTTGTAAATAAGTGAGCGGTTCCTCCAGCAAGGGCCGCATCGTCACCCAAAAGTCCACCACTTCAGCCTTAATGCCGGTTAAACCGCCGGTAGCGGCTTCATTGCCCGTTGGAGGAGCGGACGTGGTAGACGCGGTGCTTAATGCCTCAGTGAGAGTAGGCTTGACGGTAGGTGAAGGGGTCGACGCCTCGCCCTCTGCACGAATGGTTAATTTCCCAACGCGACCGATCGCTTCAATATATTTACGACCCGCTTGCAAAATCTGCCGTTCTTTCGGGTTGGCCGATTGCAGGATGGTCTCAATTTGGGCACTAGGTTTAATACCCGCCTCTGCCCGCAAGTTGCGGATTGTGCGTAAGGCACCAATCAGCAGGTCAAAGTCTTCCTCTAATTGAGGATTAATGGCGCTGGTATACACAGCGGGATACTGCTGAACTGCCAAAGACTGATCTTCACCAACTTGGTTCAGGGTGTGCCAAATCTCTTCAGTAATGTGGGGCATAAATGGATGGAGAGATCGCAAAATCCCATCCAGTACAAAAGCGAGAGTCTGCTGAGCCGTTTTCTTAGAAACACCATCCTCACCTTGTAAGCGGGGCTTCACCAACTCGATATACCAGTCGCAAAAATCACCCCAGATAAAGTCGTAGAGCTCCTTCGCCGCTTCCCCAAAGCCGTATTTGTCCATGTCATTGTGGACTCGCTGCAGCACGCCGTTGTAACGAGACAAAATCCACAAATCAGCCAGTTCTAGGTTCTGGGCATCGGGTTCTCCCAACTGCTCCGGCGTTTGCCCCCCCAGATTCATCATCACGAAGCGAGCAGCGTTCCACAGCTTGTTGGTGAAATTACGAGACGCCTCGACGGAAACAGACTCGTCGGTCTTACGGTTGTATTCCAAGCGAATATCTTGCCCGGCTCCAGCCACTTCACGAATTAGGGTGTAGCGCAATGCATCGGTGCCGTACTTATTAATCAGCACCAGCGGGTCGATGCCGTTGCCCTTGGACTTCGACATTTTCTGATTGTTTTCGTCCCGCACCAGTCCGTGGATGTACACCGTCTCAAACGGCATCGTGTCGGTGAAATGGCCCGCCATCATGGTCATCCGCGCCACCCAGAAGAAGATGATGTCGAACCCCGTGACCAGGGTGCTGGTGGGATAGTAAGTTTGGAAATCCTGAGCGGTTTCATCGGGCCAGCCCATCGTCGAAAACGGCCACAAGCCTGAAGAGAACCAAGTATCGAGCACGTCAGGGTCTTGTTCGAGCAGGACATCGGGGCCGAATTCAGCAATCGCCTTCTCCTTTGCCTCAGCCTCATCAGCGGCCACGACAAACGGTGTATTGTCACGAATTTCGCCATCGGTTTCACTCACCGCATACCAGGCGGGAATCTGATGCCCCCACCAAAGCTGCCGTGAAATACACCAATCCCGCAGACTGACGAGCCAGTCGCGATACACCTTGGCCCAGCGCTCGGGGACAAACTTGGGCGAATTATGGCTATCCAGTGCATCAAGGGCTTTATCAGCCAAGGGCTTGATTTTGACAAACCATTGCGTCGAGAGCAGGGGTTCAACGGGCACCTTGCCGCGATCGCTGTAGGGTACCGTGTGCTGATAGTCTTCAATCTTGACGAGGAAGCCCTCTTCCTCCAATTGCTGGACCACGCCTTTGCGGGCTTCGAAGCGATCCTGCCCCTCAAACGGTCCCGCTTCAGAATTCATGGTGCCGTCTTTATTCATGACGGTGATCATCGGCAGGTCATGACGCTGCCCCATGGCAAAGTCGTTGGGGTCGTGGGCGGGCGTCACCTTGACGCAACCAGTCCCAAACTCCTTATCCACATATTCATCGGCAATGATGGGAATCTCGCGACCCATGATCGGCAGCGTCAAAGTTTTGCCAACGAGATCGGTGTAGCGATCGTCCTCTGGATTCACTGCCACTGCCGTATCGCCCAACATCGTTTCAGGCCGAGTTGTGGCTACTTCTAAATAACCAGAACCATCTGTCAATGGGTAGCGGAAATGCCAGAGAGAACCGTTCACCTCCGTGGGTTCTACTTCCAAATCCGACACGGCGGACTGGCTGGCCGGACACCAGTTCACCATATAGTTGCCCCGATAAATTAGCCCTTCCTCATATAGACGAGTGAATGCCAAGATGACCGCGTCAGAAAGTCCCTCGTCCATCGTGAAGCGCTCACGGCTCCAATCGACCGATACGCCGAGCTTCCGCAATTGACCGACAATCGTGCCGCCCGATTCCTCTTTCCATTGCCAAGCGCGTTCTAAAAATTGGTCGCGGCCCACCTCTTCCAACGTTTTTCCGTTGGCTTTGATTTGTCTTTCAAGAATGGTTTGGACCGCGATGCTGGCGTGGTCAGTGCCCGGCAACCAGAGCGTGTTTTTGCCCAACATCCGTTGGTAACGCACTAAAGTATCGATGAGCGCATTTTCAAACGCATGCCCCATGTGTAAGCTGCCCGTCACATTAGGCGGCGGAATGACGACGCAAAAGGGCTCACCAGGATGATCCGGGTCGGCCTTAAAGACGTGCCGAGCTTCCCAAACTTGCTGCCATTTTTCTTCAGTAATGGAAGGATCGTACTGGCTGGAGAGGGTCGGAACAGTGGCCGTCATTGCGTCAAATTCTCGTTCTAGGCGGTCATTACCCCATGATTTTGCCATGAGGGTTATGCAGATGCTAATCGCTCTAGAGGAATTTGTGGCAATTAACAGGACTTAAAGTTAAGGGTGACGTGTTTGCGAGTGCGTGATTAACGCTTTCAGTCAATACCTGATCAGCAATCTTCAACAACCATTCATGAATCACTGCGGTGTTCCTCTAAACTGGAGTATCCCGGCTAGCGTTGCAGAAAGAAGGTTGTCTTATGGCGACAGTGCTTGATCCCAGGTCACTTGAGACTTCTGTCAATCAAGAAGTCCTAGATTTGTCCCTCGTTATTCCGATTTATAACGAATACGAGAGTATCCCTCGACTTCTGGAAGTCGTCTCTGGGGTCATGGAGCCGTTGGACTATACCTACGAAGTCATCTGTGTAGATGATGGTTCAACAGATGGTTCTGTGGCACTACTGAAGGAGCAAACAGATATTTATCCTCATCTGGCTGTAGTGCTACTCCGGCGGAACTATGGCCAAACCGCTGCTATGGCGGCTGGGTTTGATTATGCGAGAGGACAGGTCGTCATCACTTTAGATGGGGATTTGCAAAACGACCCCGCTGACATCCCCATGCTGATGGACAAGCTAAATGAGGGCTATGACCTGGTCAGTGGCTGGCGTAAACGCCGACAAGATCATCAACTCACCCGACTGCTGCCGTCTAAAATCGCCAATTGGCTCATTGGCCGTGTCACTGGCGTTTCAATTCATGACTACGGTTGCTCGCTCAAGGCTTACCGCACTGAACTGGTCAGAGATATGAATCTCTACGGCGAGCTCCACCGCTTTCTGCCGGCTCTGGCATTCATTGAGGGCGCCAGGATTACGGAAGTGCCGGTCAATCACTATGCCCGACAGTTTGGGGCTAGCAAGTACGGCCTCGGCCGCACCTTTCGGGTGGTGATGGACCTACTGACGGTCTACTTTATGAAGCGATTTCTCACGAAACCAATGTACGTCTTTGGTCAGTTAGGCTTGCTGTCAATGCTGGGCGGCATTCTGCTAGGTGGCTATCTGACGTTTCTCAAGCTGGCGTTTGGGCAATCCATCGGCGATCGCCCGCTACTTATTTTGGCGATCGTATTGCTCCTAGCTGGAATTCAGCTCTTCTGTTTTGGCCTGCTTGCCGAGCTGTTAATGAGAACCTATCACGAGTCCCAAGGACGTCCTATCTACAGAGTACGAGAAGTTTTGAGGCGCTAGCTCGGTAGTGAAGCTTGCATCTTTGTGAACTTCTGTGTATATTTTAGTTGTGGCTATTAATAAATGGTCACATTGATAAATTTCTCGGAATTATTCATCATGACAACTACCTTACAGCAGCGCCAAAGCGCTAGCTTGTGG
>CAZFWL010000047.1:6311-10674 GCA_964522775.1 uncultured Halomicronema sp. | reverse complement strand
CTGAGTTTCAGGTCATCATCACTCCTGAGCATCAAGGGCGAGGCTACGCCAGAACGCTCATTAAACTCGCTCTAGAATATGCCTTTACGATTCTGAATTTGCATAAAGTATATTTGGTCGTCTCGGAAGAAAACGAAAAAGCGATTCATCTCTACCAAGACTCAGGGTTTATTGAAGAAGGACACCTGGTGCAAGAGTTTTTTATTAATGGCAAATACTGCGATGCCATTCGGATGTATATCTTGCAAAGCCAGTATTTGTAGATTTGGGCACCGGCGATCTCTTGATTGGGGCAAGGGTCTCAGTTATCTTTGCTTTCTCGTCCCTTTGCAGCTTTTTTATGGTGGATATGGTTTATGGCAATCCGCCACCTCAACGCGACAAATTTAACCGCTCAGGAGTCTATGCCTCATGAATGAAGTATTCGACACCGCTTTACAACAACCGTGGACGAGTATTTACGCCAAGTTTTTAGCGTTGGTGCTGTTGTACGGCGCGACGGTGCATATTGGCAACATGGCCGGATTGACCGGCACCCCATGGCTAGAAACGCCCCTCTTGTGGCGAGGCATGGACGTGGCCCTGCTCAGTTTTGATGTAATGACCGCGATCGCGCTTTGGCGCGGATTCACCTGGTCGATTTGGCTACTGTTTGGGGGCATGTGTCTTTTACAGTTCCTGCCCTACACCCTGTTTCGCTCTGCCTTTGTGCTCCAGCCCGAAGATGCTCAAACCTTGAATGGGCTGTTGGGTACGGAAGCATTGCTCCTGGGAATTTTGGGGATACTCCTATGGCTGCGAAAGTAGCCTGGAGAGATCGTCAAACACAGGGAAGAATCATGGCCCCAGATTGGGTTTTTGAGGTGGCGTATGTGGTGATGGGGTGTCTGGGTTGCTGGCAGTTTCACCAAGCGGCAAAAAAATGGGCGGTATTTGTTTCCCATCGCACTTGGCCCACGGCGATCGCGAAATTACGCGGCGGGTCCAGAGTCGCCTACACCGAATCACGCACCTTGGTTGACGATCCCTACGACACCGTTGATCGCAATTATTATCACAGCGTTGAGGCCGGGCCGTTCTTTTCCTTTGCAACCACTCGTTATTACTATCCGCAGTTGCGCTTTACGTACGAGCATCAAGGCACTGAGGTCGCGACTGATAACCTAGCGCCCCATAACCGCCATGCCTTTTATTTTGGTCGCGAAAGCGTCGCCGCGATCGTCGACCAATACTCAAAGCTCAGCACCTTTCCCATTCACTACTATCCCGCTCGTCCGGGACATGTATTTATGGGCTACCGCCATTTCCCTTGGGTATGGACGCCGCTCCAAACTTTACTGGCCTTATTTCTGATGCTGAGTTTTAGCATCACGGTGGAAACCGTCTTGACTCATCTTGGTCTTGAGGAGCCGCAACTTGCTGATCGCGTCATCTCGGTCTACGTCATTCCGCTCATCGCCTTGGGATACCTGGTCTTTCGTATCCTGGCTGCCCGAGCGCCGCATCATTCAGCCCAGGCTTAGAGTCCTTTCTTACGGATAAGGCCTAACTGCGATCGCCCTCATGGAGACTGAGGCATGAGAATTTATAAATGGAAGTGAAACCAATGTGGTTTTGGCATGCCATATACCGGCAGTGGGAACTGAATCCTAATACGCAACATCTAGCTGGCGACAATCAAATTTTGTTCTGCGGTGCTGCCAGCCTGAAACACTATGACGCCTCAGCGGCGAGTGCAATTTTCTAAGGAGTTGAGTAGGTCACCGTAATTTCAGACACCGTTCCCGCTTCGGTCAGGCTCAAGTCCGCAAAGCACAAATAGCCATCCACATAGGGACAGCCCACGAAGCTAATCCGGTCACTCAATACGTCGCGATCGGTGAAATCAACGCCTTCACCTTCGCCCATCCGGTTCAGGATTTGGGCATAGGCTACTGCTTGATCCATCGATACGGGGGCGTCTGGAATGAGAGTTGACTCGATAGAGACGGTGGACTCTTTGCGGGTCACCAACACAGCATCCTGAAACAAATGGCGACGCTCATAGGAACAAACCCCTTCATTGATGCCGTAGAAGCTACAGGCCCGATCGCCGTGGGGAATCTGCCAAAACAGAGACAGACTGAAGGCTTCTTGGCTAAATCGGGTATCGTCTGGCACAGAGACGACCTGATTAGCTTGAGCCCAGACGGCGGGACTCCAGAGTAACAGAGCACTCGCGATACCCAGAGCGGTTTTCATGGCAGTTCCATCTGTGTTTGAGCAAATCATGGCACACCGGTTCTTGCATCTACAACTTAGGGAATTGCAGAAGACTGATACCAACTTAGTTCTGGAATGCCACATACCGGCAGTGGGAACAGAGTCCCGGCACGTAATGCCTGACTGGCGACAATTTGATTTTCATCTGTGGCATTTCAAGACTGACACCGTATGAGTAATCAACCAGAGGCTCTCTGCGCCACCTTAGTCAACTTGAGGGGCAGAGCTGTTTATTGCATTCAAGAAATACTGCGAACCGATTCAGAGAAGGACCAATCCAGACAGCAGAAAAGAACCAACAGAGATTTGTAAAGCATAGTTGACATTTTGTAACATTATTCGTTACATTGATTTACATAAAGCAGTTATCGAAGAGTCCTGCCGCGAAATCTTGAGTCTTAAGACCTTGGTCGTGTGGACTATCTCCTTCTTTGTGTGAAGGGCGTACATGCTGGAACAGAGCCGCGCGATTAACTGCTGTACTGACAGTATTTTGGAGGGTAAATCCCCATGATCACGTTACTAATTGGTCTATTTGTTATTGGCTGGGCTGCTGCTGCTTTGATCGGTGCTCAGGCCTATTTCCGCGGAGAGCAGACTAAGCCGATTCACGAACGCAACTGGCGCTCTGAAGGGTTCGAAAATCTGGCTCGCAGTGTTACGGGTCGCGAAACTGACAATAATGAGCGAGTCCCGGCATACGGCTTGGATGCTTACGGCAACGCCTCCTTGCCCACTCGATAATTCTCAGGTGTTCCACCTCTCTGGTGGGGGAGTCCGAGCAAGTTTGTGAGAAGTTAAGGCCGCCAGCGATCGCTGGCGGCTTTTTTGTGACTAATTTAGGAGAGAGGTCACCAAAACTTCCGTCTGGCTGTTATTGGCTCCTGATGGCTGCACCGGGTTATCACGGCTAACATCAATCCAGTGCTTTTGGCCGGCGTACTGCTTTCAAACTCTCATGCCATTAATCGCGATCGCTCTGCTGTCAATCCTCCTAATAATGCCGTGGGCTATTTCAGCCCTAGTGCGCAGATACGTTACTGGGTTCAGTGCCGTGGTGTTGACGGTGGGCATTTCGGTGGTGCTCATGACAGGACTAATCTTGGCACTGTGGTGGGTCGATAACTGGCAACTGGCGCAGCAAATTGCGCCGCTAGATCGCGATGGCGATGGCTTTTGGTCCACCGCCGAACAAGCGACTTGGACCGCCCAAGACCACAAAAATATGGCTGCTTACATTGGTGATGGGGGACGTAACGTGTTTGCCTTTGCGATCGCGCCAGCATTCGCCCTGATGTATTCAGGAATGGTTGCGGCGATCGCGGGTAAGCGGCGACGATACTGATGCGTTACGCCCAGCTGGCGACGTAACTGAGTTCAAATTGAGCGAGCACTGATGGAACGGCTATTTGTTTATGGCACCCTGCAACCGGGTGGGCCTAATGAACATGTATTAAATGACATTGGCGGTGATTGGTCACCGGCAGTCATTACTGGGCGCTTACTAGAGGCCGGTTGGGGCGCGGGCATGGGGTATCCCGGTCTGGTACTTGACCCCAGCGGTGATACGGTGCCAGGCCATGTCTTTTCGTCCGATCGCTTAATCGATCACTGGGGTGAGTTAGATGAGTTTGAAGGGTCAGAATACCAGCGAACTCTGACCCTGGTGAGACTGCACGACGCCGAGGAAGTGGAAGCCTATGTTTATGTGTTGCGCCATCCTCCTGTTCCAAAACAGTGAAGCCATGACAGCCATTTAGAGCTTTTGAGTGTGAAGGTGTACAGGGCATTTCCGAAGAGGAACGTCTAGTGCGGCCCGCATAACACCAAACCTCAAACTATTCATTCTGATGGAAACGTCGAACCTAAGCCGATCGCCCCATCTCCAAGAGCTTTTCGGCGACGGCATCATCCACCGGCATCACCGAAAGGCGGTTGCCCCGCTTCACCACCAGTAGTTCTTCTGGAGAAAACGTTGCTTTGAGGGTATCGAGGGTGATCTGCTCCGCAAAGGTTTCGCCATAGCCGACCTTCACCGTGCGCCAGCGGGGTTCCTCCGGCTTCGATTTCGGGTCGTAATATTTGCTCGACTCGTCAAATT
>CAZFWL010000047.1:0-6285 GCA_964522775.1 uncultured Halomicronema sp. | reverse complement strand
CGCTTCGATGATTTTCATCAGCCCAACAATGCCCGGCGGCTTGGTGTTGGAATGATAGAAAAACGCCAGGTCGCCCACCTGCATATCTCGCAAGAAATTGCGCGCTTGATAGTTCCGCACCCCGTCCCAAATCTCGGTGGGGTCATTCTCCAAATCAGCGATGCTGTACACATCGGGTTCAGATTTCATCAGCCAATAGCGCATCGGTGGTCAGAGCCTCAATTAAGCAGGTGTGAGCAGGGTGGGTCGCGGTCAACGTGAC
The DNA here is from genome assembly GCA_964522775.1 of uncultured Halomicronema sp. Classification (GTDB taxonomy): domain Bacteria; phylum Cyanobacteriota; class Cyanobacteriia; order Phormidesmidales; family Phormidesmidaceae; genus Halomicronema. The sequence goes on along the minus strand of CAZFWL010000047.1, from coordinate 6,023 downwards.
TTCGCGACCGGTCGAGGGGTGATGGGAGAGCGCAATGTTCAACGGTTCTGGCGGCAAATAACGCAGCCGCTCGGCCCATTCAATCACGACTATCCCCGGCGGGTATTCTATCCCCTCCCAGTAACTTTCTAAAAATAAGCGATCGCTCTCAGCTCCTTCCAGCCGATACAAATCGACGTGATACAGCGGTAGTCGGCCGCTGTCATATTCATTGATCAGCGTAAACGTTGGGCTATCAATTTCGTCTGGGATATCAAGACCTTTACCAATGCCTTTGGTGAGGGTCGTTTTGCCAGCCCCCAAATCCCCGGTCAGCAGAAGCACGGTGCCCGCCTCTAGCTGTGTGCCTAACCAAGTGCCCAGGGCCAAGGTCGCGCGATCGTTGGGTAGCAACAGCGTTTTGTACACAGTTTTCAGATCAGCCAGTTGGAACAACGGCATCAAGCATGGCACTGGGGACACACCCCATCGTTCACTGTATCAGCCACCCGCAATGGGCAGGAACGGCACAGCAATTTACATCCCAAGTCCCAAACCGTACATTGATCGGCATTCGGACAGCCTTAAATTCGAGGCCGTTGGCTGAGGACAATTCTGCCAGGTTTGCGAAGTCATGTTGATATTCTTCGTGAAGCGCAATTTCTGTGTAACGTATATCCATAGCGCTTAAGAAGGCTGACTTTTGAGGAGCCCCAATGCCTAAAGTCGTTTCGATCCACTCCTATCGAGGGGGGACTGGCAAGTCCAACTTCACCGCCAATCTCGCGGCCACGATCGCGAATCAAGGCTATCGAGTCGGCGTGGTAGATACCGATGTGCCGTCACCGGGCATTCACAATCTGTTTGGGCTGGAACCCGAAGCGACCCACAAAACGCTGAATAACTACCTCTGGAACGAGATTGCCATTGAAGAAGCGGCCTACGATGTGACGTCAAATTTGGGGTTGACCGGAGACGGGCAGATTTTTCTGGTGCCTTCCAGCGTCAAGGCTGATGACATTGCCCGCATCTTGAAGGATGCCTACGACGTGAAGCAGATGAACAAAGGCTTCCAAAGTTTGGTGAAAGCCATGCAGCTGGACTATCTGCTCATCGATACTCATCCTGGTTTATCCAAGGAAACCTTTTTATCGATCGCCATTTCCCACGTGCTGCTGTTAATTCTGCGACCGGACAAACAGGATTATCAAGGCACCGCCGTGACGGTGGATGTGGCGCGAAAAATCAAAGTGAATAAGATGCTGTTGGCCGTTAACAAGGTACATAGTCAGTTTGACCGCGCGGCTCTCAAGCAAAAAGTCGAAGAAACCTACGCTGAAACGGTGGCGGGTATCTTTCCGCTCTCGGAAGATATGACTTTGCTGGCGAGTGAGGGGGTGTTTTGCCTCCGGCATCCCGACCATCCCATGAGCCAAGAGTTTCGTCAGGTGGCGCAGCAAATCATTGACGCTTAGGAACAAGGATTAAATAAAGTCCTCAAATTCATCTGAGGCAAAGCCGACCACGCTTCCCCTCCTGGGAGGGGCTTACGGGGTGGGTTAACCGCGAGTGCTTGAGATCGAACCCACCCCGCCCGCCCTGCGGGCACCCCTCCCGAGATGGGAAAATCGTTCCCCCAACCCCCAGCATCACCGATCTGGCTCTTCCAAATTCTGAAAGACCTGCGGTGCCAGCAGTATCAGGTCTTGGCCAAACGGGGTCTGGCGCAGCGCCCGCTCATCGATCGCGCCCGCTCTGATGGGCAGCAGCACAATCCCCGACAGCGGAACGTAGTCCATGATTTTGGGATCGATCAAAAATTTTGGCAGCAATCCTTTGGGATCGAGCTGGGTGGGCACCGGGGTCTTGAGATAGAGGCCGTGAGTAGTGGCGTCGCCTTCGTTGCGAGAGCCCAGATGGCTAACGTTGGCCCAGGCGGAGCGCAGATGCAGTCGCCCCCGCTGCCACTCGAAGCCTTCTGCGTCTACGTGAAGTTTCGAGGTGAGGGAAAAATAGTAGAGCCACCCGAGAAACACCAAGCCCACCGGCAACATGAGGAGGTTGTTGCGCAGAAAGTTGTCACGGCTGATGAAGAACCAAAACACAGACCCTTGAAATAGCAAATAGGCAGCCGCAAAGCCGAGATAGATCGAGAGGGGCAACTGAGGTTGATAGGTTTTCATCGCAACTATTAGCTTATAGTCTTACTGTGCATAGCGGTTATCAGCTCTCACAGGCATTCTCGCAAAGCCCCAAAGGCCGGAATTATGACAGCGACTACATTCTCGATTTCAAAGCGTTTCAGGATTCAAGACTTGAGTCTGGCCCGCATTGTATTCGGCCATTGCTTCAGCGGCTAAATCTGCTAGTAAATCCTGGGAACTAGCAAACGCAGCATCCCATTTTTTTTCATCCTCAAGCTCTTCCATAATTAGAGGACGTTTTAAAAGGGTCGATTCGTGTGATAACAGCTACTCGACCCCATTTGACGAAGCCTGCAAATGCCGATTAAACCGTAATCATTTTGGGTGGTTCAGGTAGCCAAATGCAGGCCAGATGACTTTTAAAACATCCTCTTAGGGCCGCGATCGCATCTTGCTGATCGGCACCTAAACTCTTTAGATGTTCAATGGCTTGCTCTAGAAGTTCAGTCATAGCAGCAGCATATTAACTAGCCGAATCAATCATAGCGAAGCTAACGGGGAGTCGCTGTCATATTTGCTGTTGAGAACTAACGCCCCGCATCAGCGGCAGACAAAGCGCGTAGCCGTTTCTCTGTCCGTTGCATGCGTTTGTTAGGCGCGCAATACATTTACTCTATATCCGTGCTCATAATTAGCGTGTCTCCTGCTAATTGCCCATTTCGTTCGGTAATTCTGATAAATAAAGAATATCCTTCAAAGGCATCAATTTTAGCAAAACCACTTTGAGTAGGTGTCGGTTGGTCTAGTGAATGTATATTCTCAAAAACTATGTTTGGGATGTTGCTGATATCTCCGTCAGGCTTGGCCAGCATAAAATCTATTTGATACAACGGGGTGTCATTAACGAAAGTTGGCACTTCAATTATTGATTTGGAATTGTAGTTGGCTAAAACGCCTTCTTGTGAAAACCTTGAGATATCGGAAGATGGCCAATCAATAGACACCTGAATCTTGTTTGGTAAGGGAATATATTGGCTAAGGTCACCAATAAACATAGTAAACCAGAGGGAAAAGTTACTACCTATATCCTTGACTGGGCCATTAGACAAGTGACTGCCGTTTCTAAATGTATAGTGACTGCGTAGGTTTGATTTCGACTCTAAGCTAATGTGATCTAGTTTTTTTGTTTCGTTTCTACTTGAAACGTGAACGTCATAATTGCTCGGAAAAAACAACACTCTATTTCCTGCCGATAAGGTTAATGCACCAAATATAAAATGTGACTTCCCTTTCTTTGCTGCTAGGTAGCGCCAATTTCCCCCAGGAGAACCATCCTTAAGTTGCTTTCTTATTGGTGCAGTCAGGGGATGATCAGTCGAAATACTAAACGTGCCTTCCCCCTCAGGAATAGTAAGAATGTAAAGAAGCGGAACATGGCCTTCAATCTCAGCATTTCCCTTCCTTGGGTACAGACCAATATGATCAGGCTCTATTGCAAGATTTCTAACTATGTCCACGATTCCAAGCGCCTAACAACTTATTAGAGAGAATCTTTCCGCATAAATGATGGACTCTCAAAGTCATCAGAATGCTTATTTTATCGGGCTTTCAATGGCTTCTGATCTCATGTTTAGAAGGGTGATTATGTGGAATGCCATCTCCCACCTCCTCGCTGAGGATATCCTTCTTGAGTTGTTTTCCGACAACGACAACCAGTCGCCGCAGGTTCACTACGTTAGGGCTTAGTTAGTTGCGGTGAGGCTGGCTGAGGGGGGCGAGTCAGCGGCTAGGGTGCCGAGATTTGACTGCGTGGAGCGTTGAATCATTTTCTTCCGTTCATCAATAAAGCGGGTCATTTCCAACGCAAAGTTAGAGTGCTGCTGGGCAACATTGAAAACCGCATCGCCGCTCAACACCACCAGTTCGATATCCTGCAGCGCCGTCGCAGATACCAGGCTCGGTTCGTTGGGCAGCAGGGCCATTTCGCCAAACAGGTCGCCTGCCTCCAGATAGGTGATTACACAAGCACTGCCGTCGGGGCCGGGGCTGGCGAGCACCACCTGTCCCTTCAGCAAAATGCCGACCCCCTCATCAAAGTCGCCCGCTTCCACAATGGTTTCATCCGCACCGTAATATTTGATGGCCGCCTGCTGGGCCAAGGTGTTGAGCACCGTTTCATCCAACACCCGAAAGATGGGCAGGGCGGCGAGGGCATTCAAGATATTGGGCAGGTCATCTTGAGTGGTGGCAGGGTCATGGGGCAACACGATGCGTTTTTCAGCGGGCACGGGTAGCTTCAGCTGATGGCGTTTGGCGGCGTAGTAGACGTTGGTAATGAACTTGCCCTGAATGGTGTCGGCCTTTGTGAAGTCAGCGATGCAGTATTGCACTTCGTATTCCGCCTGATGATCGCCAAACTGCAGGGGGCGGACTTCGGGTTCGGGGTCGGCTTCAATGCCTTCGACCGAGAGGGCAGCGGCACGGAGCACGGGAATCACGCGATTCGGCGCTTCTTCATTGGAAAAGGTGAAGGTGATGCGATCGCCATGGAGCGGATTGAGCAGCGTGTAGTTATAGATAGTTTCTTGACCCAGCACGCCATTGGGGATGATCACCACGTCATAGTCTAGAGTTTTGAGCCGCACTGCCCGCCAGTTCACTTCCAAGACTTCGCCCTCTACATCATTGATTCGGATCCAATCACCCACTTGGAAGGGTGCTTCAAAAATGAGCAGAAATCCCGACACGAGGTTGCTCAGGGTGTCTTGTAAAGCCAGGGCAATGACTAACGAGCCGACCCCGAGGGCGGCGGCGACCTGACTCAAGTCCACCTGCCACACCGTCGCCAACAGGTAGGCGGCAATGCCCAGCACCACCCCCATGCGGGCGACTTGAAATAGCAGGTTGGGGACATTGATTTGCCAGTCGTACTGGCGATCGCCCGGCACCAGCAAGCCATTGACCAACGTAATCAGGCTGTAGACGATCGCGACGCCAAGGCTAGTAGCAATGAATTGAATGACGATATCGTCGGCGGGCACCTGAAACAGCTTCAGCGTGACCAGCAAAACGGCGAGGGGCGGCAACACCCAAACGCGCAGGCTGTGAAACGTGGGGGCTAGCGGATGATTCCGCGATCGCAACCGCGAGACAAGTTCGCCGAGCGCGATCGAACCGATCGGAAAAACGGCCAGTAAAATCCAGGCCCAAGTAATTTGTATCGATTCCATCGCAGTCTCCACGGGGGGTTGGTGTCGGGGTGTGCTGGCTTACGGGGTCAAGGGTCAAGGGGCTCAATACCGAGTTCGCCCGCCAGGTCATCGAACGGGGATGAGGTCGAACTGGTGGCAGCAGGAGCCGTTGCGGACTGGGGGACGGGTACTGTTTCCGCCTCGGTGGGGGCAGCGGCGGGGGTAGCGATCCCGTTGTCTGGGGGGTCTGCCGATGGTGGCGCAGTGGCCGTGGGTTCAGGAGACAGCTCGTCCAATAAGTCGCCGGTAAGCTCGCCAATCAAGTCCGTCAGCGCCCCCTTGCGGAGTATCCACGTGTCGATTTTGGCGCGATTTTCCAGGGCCAAACCATTGCCCGGTTGAAAGTCGTAAAACCCCTGCAGGCGATCGCGCACCAACGGCGTCGTGATGATGAGATTGCTTTCCGGCGTATCGATCAGGCCGCTGGCGATGACCACCGGTTCGCCGAGCAGGTCATAGCTCAACTGGTCAGTGCCCAGCACCGCCGTCTCCACCGTCCCCGTGTGAATGCCAATTCTCAAACTCAGGCGCGTTTGGTGACGGCTATTAAAGGTGCGGGTCAGGTCCAACAGATTCAGCGCGAAATCGAGCATGCGCTTTTCATGATCCAGCCGGGGTTTCGTCAGACCACAGGTGGCAATCTAGCGAT
>CAZFWL010000046.1:0-10688 GCA_964522775.1 uncultured Halomicronema sp. | reverse complement strand
AATGAGGCTCTGCAAGATGCTGGAGCTGCCCCCGTCATTGCCCTAGTCAACAAAGTTTTGGTAAAAGCCCTACAGGAAGGGGTTTCAGACATCCACATTGAACCTCAAGAAGAATTTCTGCGGATCCGGTTTCGGAAAGACGGTGTGTTGCGCGAGTCGTTTCCCAAATTCCCGAAAAAGATTATTCCGGCAGTTACAGCGCGTTTCAAGATTATTGCTGAATTGGACATTGCTGAACGCCGGATGCCTCAAGACGGCCGTATTCGTCGGATGTTTCAAGGACGTAAGATCGATTTCCGTGTCAGCACATTACCTAGTCGTTACGGCGAGAAAGTTGTGCTTCGAATTTTAGACAATTCGTCAACGCAGCTGGGCATCGATAAGCTGATCACGGATGAGGAATCGCTCAAAGTTGTTCGAGAAATGGCGTCTCGGCCTTATGGTTTGATTTTGGTAACCGGCCCAACCGGTTCTGGTAAAACAACGACGCTATACTCTCTGCTGTCTGAGCGCAATGACCCTGGCATCAATATCAGTACCGCAGAAGACCCAATTGAATATGCCTTGCCGGGTATTACTCAGGTGCAGGTCATTCGCGAAAAAGGGATGGATTTCTCCTCGATTTTGCGGGCATTTTTGCGGCAAGATCCGGATGTCATCCTAGTCGGTGAGACCCGCGATCCTGAAACGGCCAAGACAGCGATCGAAGCGGCTCTGACCGGGCACCTTGTACTCACGACCTTACATACGAATGATGCGGCAGGGGCGATCTCTCGCCTTGAAGAAATGGGCATGGAAGGATTCCAGGTATCGAGTTCCCTCATCGGCGTCCTAGCCCAACGCCTCATGCGTAAAGTTTGTGACGAGTGCTGTATTGCCTACACTCCCAGCGCTGAAGAGCTAGCCCGGTTTGGTCTAACAGCTGCTGGCGATTCAGACCTCACTATCTACAAAGCCAACGTTTTATCCCTTGAGCAAATCAACGAAGCCAAGGCCACAGGTGATTTCTGCGAAAAATGCCAAGGCATTGGCTACAAAGGCCGGGTCGGCGTCTATGAAGTCATGCAAATGACTGAGACCATCCAGAAACTTGTGTCCGACGGCGTTCCTTCAGAGCAAATCAAAGAAGTTGCCGTAGAAGAGGGCATGAAAACGCTGTTAGCCTACAGCCTTAATCTCGTGCGCCAGGGATACACAACCCTTGATGAAGTTGAGCGAGTGACTTTTACAGACACTGGCCTAGAAGCTGAACTCAAAGCCCGACGCAAGAGTTCCCTTACGTGTGAAACCTGCCATGCGGAACTGCAACAAGACTGGCTTGACTGCCCCTATTGCTTGACGCCTAGATTTAAGTCCTAGCGTTTGGCTGGCAACCGATCTTTCAGGGAGCCCGCGGCTCCACTCTCACTATTTTCTAATCACAACAATCAAAAAGAGGTAATGCTATGGAAATGATGATTGAAGATCTAATGGAAGAAGTAATTGAGCGCGGCGGCTCAGATCTTCATCTCTCGGCAGGACTCCCCCCTTACATTCGCATTAGCGGCAAGCTAACCCCCACAGAACACGAGCCCATGAGCCCTGAAGCTTGTCAGCGGCTAATCTTTAGTATGTTGAACAATAGTCAACGGAAGGCCTTAGAACAGAATTGGGAGTTGGATTGTTCTTATGGAGTAAAAGGACTCGCGCGCTTTCGGGTCAATGTCTATAAAGACCGGGGCACTTATGCCGCTTGTCTCAGAGCTCTGAGTTCCAAAATTCCTAGCATGGATACCCTTGGTCTGCCACCCATCGTCCGTGAACTGTCTGAAAAACCTCGGGGCCTAATTCTCGTGACCGGGCCAACAGGCTCTGGTAAATCCACGACGTTGGCCTCCATGATTAACGAGATTAATTTGACTCGGCCAGAGCATATTTTGACCGTTGAAGATCCCATCGAGTTCGTCTACGAACCGATTAAGAGCTTGATTCATCAGCGCCAAATTGGCGAAGACACAAAGAGCTTTGGAAATGCCCTCAAAGCAGCCTTACGGGAAGATCCAGACGTCATTCTTGTGGGTGAAATGCGGGATTTGGAAACGATTTCTCTCGCAATTTCGGCTGCTGAAACTGGCCACTTAGTGTTTGGTACATTGCACACTAGTTCAGCATCCCAGACTGTTGACCGGATGATTGACGTCTTCCCCCCAGAACAGCAGACTCAAGTCCGTGTCCAGTTATCCAACTCGTTGGTTGCAGTACTGAGCCAGACTCTAGTGCCAAAAGCAAATCCCAAGCCTGGTGAATTTGGACGGGTCATGGCTCAGGAAATCATGGTTGTCACGCCAGCTATTTCAAACCTCATTCGAGAAGGCAAGTCTGCCCAAATTTATGGTGCAATCCAGACTGGCGGAAAATTATCCATGCAGACGCTCGAAAAAGTCCTTGCCGACCTTTATAAGGCAGGAGCTATTTCCTTCGAGGCTGCGATGTCTAAAACCTCACGACCAGACGAATTACAGAGACTACTAGAATCGGCTTCCCCAGGTACTGGCAAACAGCAAGCGGTAGCTGGCCGACGCCGATAAAAGATAAACGCTATGGCTCTAAGCCCCGTCGCTGTGCTCTTGCTGTGCGTGCGTTTAATGATGCGTTTTAGATAACAGCAAGAGGTACTACTGATATCACCCAAGTACAGCGAGAACGAAGAATTGACAAGGCTATGAGCCACTCCAAATACTGTGTGTTAACGTATCGATATCAAATTCACCATTCGGATGCGAGTCACTCTACGGGCTTCCCACCAAAGCGTCATTCTTGACGCCGAGTCGTTTTTTATTGATGTCTGAAAATTATGCCTACTTACGTTGCCACTGGGCGAGATAGTGCAGGTCGCGAACGCAAAGAAAAAGTTGCGGCATCAAACCCTAATGAAGCCCGTAATCTGTTAAAAGAACAGGGATTATTCATCCAGGATTTGAAGGAGGAAAAGGGCTTTAGCTTCTCGATGGATTCCATCAGCATGGCTCTCACTTCAGTCTCGGTCAAAGACAAAGCTGTGTTCTCTCGACAGTTTGCCGCATTGGTGAATGCTGGCGTAGCTCTTGTGAGAGGGCTAGGTGTTCTATCTGAAGAATGTTCCAATCCCAAACTTAAACGGGCACTAGAAGACATCAACAGCGATGTTCAGCAGGGTACGAACCTTTCTGATGCTATGTCAAAGCACCCCAGCTGTTTTGACAAGCTATATGTCAGTCTCGTGCAGGCAGGAGAAGTAGGCGGTGTTTTGGACGAGGTCTTGAACCGCTTAGCCAAGCTGTTGGAAGACTTAAATCGATTACAGAATCAGATCAAGTCAGCGATGGCGTATCCGGTGACGGTTTCACTCCTTGCCATTGTCATTTTTGTCGCAATGACAGTCTTTTTGCTGCCAACCTTTGCAGAAATTTTCGAAGAACTTGGAGCGCAATTACCTCTTTTCACCCGCATTATGTTGGGCATTAGTGATTTCTTGCGCAACATTGTGAACTGGATCATTATCGCTGGAGTGGTATTCGCAGCTACTTTTGTGTACAGGCGTTATTACGCAACCGATAGTGGCGAGCGCACAATGGATGGGCTGTTTCTGAAGTTGCCTCTGTTTGGCGATTTGGTACAGAAAACAGCAACGGCTCGGTTTTGTCGGACGTTTGGTTCTCTGTCTCGGTCTGGAGTCCCAATCTTAACCTCATTAGAGATTGTGCGCGATACGGCAGGTAACCGCGTGATTGCAGATGCGATCGATGATGCAAGGGACGAAATTCAGACGGGCGGCATGATTAGTCTGGCATTGCAGAAGCATCGAGTTTTCCCTGCCATGGCGATTCAGATGATTAGTATTGGTGAAGAAACCGGTGAATTAGATTCAATGCTGATGAAGGTAGCTGACTTTTATGAAGATGAAGTTGAGCAGGCCGTAAAAGCACTCACGAGCATTATGGAGCCTTTCATGATTGTGATTCTAGGCGGCATGGTCGGCTCAATCCTAGTTTCCATGTACTTACCCATGTTCAAGATTATGGAAGTTGTCGGTTAGCCTTTCCTTTTTACAGTCCAAGCTGAACAACTGTGTCAAAGTCGCCAAAGGGCCCCCTCCTTTTCGATAAAGTTACCTAGCGTTTAATCAAAAGGTCAGCTCGTTACTACGTAAGGTGATCGCAAGAGCACTGGAGTGTGATCACAATAGATCTTGTGAGTAATTGGGGTTGTTTAGGGCTTTGCATGATTTGCCAAGTCGGTTTTCACGCCCCCAACAACATTCAAATCATCACCTATTTCGGTCATAACAATTTACAATTAGCAATGTTGCCAATTTTTGAAGTTAGCGTGGGTATGTTCTGACAGCCAGAATGCAAACGCCCCTTTATTGAGGCAGCAAAGATACCCGACGGGCGACTATCATCGTAAATAGTCGTCATAAGTGGTTTGTCGCACAGAAATTTAGAGAGCAGTTATGAAAAAGGACCTTACGCGATATCGCAACATTGGCATTTTTGCCCACGTGGATGCTGGTAAAACCACCACGACTGAGCGGATTTTGAAGCTCACGGGTAAAATCCACAAGATTGGTGAGGTGCATGAAGGTGCGGCAACTACTGACTTCATGGAGCAGGAGCAAGAACGGGGTATTACGATTCAGTCAGCTGCGACTTCCTGCTTCTGGAATGATCATCAGCTCAATATCATTGATACTCCTGGGCACGTTGACTTCACAATTGAGGTTTACCGCTCACTCAAGGTGCTGGATGGTGGCGTAGGTGTCTTTTGTGGTTCTGGCGGAGTAGAGCCACAATCTGAAACCAACTGGCGCTACGCCAACGATTCTAAAGTTGCGCGAATCATCTATGTAAATAAGCTAGATCGTACCGGTGCCGACTTTTATCGCGTGGTCAAACAGGTTGACGAGGTCTTGGCAGCTAAACCTCTAGTTATGGTGCTACCGATCGGCATCGAAAACGACTTTGTCGGTGTTGTTGACCTACTGACTCGCAAGGCTTGGATTTGGGACGACACAGGTCTACCGGAAAACTTCGAAGTCACTGATGTCCCTGAGGACATGAAAGAGCAGGTAGAAGAATACCGGGAAACTCTTGTTGAGATGGCGGTAGAGCAAGACGAAGAAATCTTGATGAAATATCTTGAAGGTGAAGAAGTCACCATCGAGGAAATCAAGCAGTGTATCCGCAAAGGTACTCGTAACTTGGCCTTCTTCCCAACTTTCTGCGGATCCTCCTTTAAGAATAAAGGAGTCCAAAATGTTTTGGATGCGGTGGTTGACTATCTGCCTGCACCGAATGAAGTGCCCCCGCAGCCGGAAGTTGACCTCGAAGGTAATGAAACGGGTAAGTTTGCTTACGTTGATCCCGAGAAGCCTTTCCGATCGCTGGCGTTCAAGATTATGGATGATCGCTTCGGTTCCCTCACCTTTACCCGAATTTACTCAGGCATCATCAGCAAAGGCGACACCGTGCTCGATACCGCGACGGGTAAAACTGAGCGGGTTGGCCGCATTGTTGAAATGCATGCTGATTCCCGTGAAGAAATCGATTCTGCGCAAGCGGGCGATATTGTCGCGCTTGTGGGTCTAAAGAATGTACAGACTGGGCACACGCTATGTGATCCCAAAGATCCGGCAACTTTGGAACCAATGGTATTCCCAGAGCCGGTGATTTCTGTAGCTGTTGAGCCTAAGAAGAAAGGCGATAACGAAAAGATGGGCATGGCTCTAAGCAAAATGGTTCAGGAAGATCCCTCTTTCTACGTTGAGACTGACCAGGAAAGCGGCGAAACCATCATGAAAGGGATGGGAGAATTGCACCTGGATATTAAAGTCGACATCTTGAAGCGGACTCACGGAGTAGAAGTCGAAGTGGGTAAGCCGCAAGTGGCCTATCGCGAAGCCATTACTAAGGTGTTTAACGATAGCTATACCCACAAGAAGCAGTCTGGTGGTTCTGGTCAGTTTGCCAAAATTGACTACACGATTGAGCCTGCTGAAACGGGTGTCGGTTTCGAGTTTGAGTCTAAGGTTACGGGTGGCAACGTACCTCGGGAATTCTGGCCTGCGGTACAGAAAGGCTTTGAGACCAGTGTTGAGAAAGGTCCTCTCGCTGGCTTCCCGGTTGTTGACCTGAAGGTGACCCTGAAAGATGGTGGTTTCCACCCAGTTGACTCTTCAGCGATCGCTTTTGAAATTGCGGCCAGAGCGGCTTATCGACAGTCGTTGCCAAAAGCCGGTCTGCAATTGCTAGAGCCCATCATGAAGGTGGACGTCTTTACCCCCGATGATTACATGGGTGATGACATTGGTGACCTCAACCGTCGCCGGGGCATGATCTTAGGGCAAGACACTGGCCCGACAGGGGTTCGCATCAAGGCGGAAGCACCTTTGAGCGAGATGTTTGGTTATATTGGCGATTTGCGGACCATGACCTCTGGTCGCGGCCAGTTCTCCATGACGTTCTCTCACTACTCACCTTGTCCTAACAATGTGGCTGAAGTTGTGATCAAAGAGGCAAAGGAACGCGCTGAGGCTTCCTAAGCTTTTTGGAGATTTCACGCTTAAGAAACTAAAAGCGCGGGGCAGTTGCCCCGCGCTTTTTCTTATGAGTATTCCACTCCTCTCAAGAAAGTTTATTAGAGGACTGAGCCATTCCGCTCTGCTACGCAACCAAGCGACCAAAGAAGAACATACCCCTCATCCCTTCACAGATAGGTGGCAATCAATCAAGAATCTATTTCCTTAAATATCAAAAAGAGTCCGACTCGATTGCCGAACTCTTTTTAAATCTATTGAGCTGTTAACTTTCAAACTTGACAAAGTGTACTTAACTAACGTTACCGAGCCTGTTCACTTACTAAGGTTTACAACGCCTGACAACACTCTACGAGTATTTAATAACCTTTGCAAAAACGCAACTGGTTCATTTTAGTGCTGTTTACGTCAACTTGAGCTTGTTATGGAGCTTTGCAAGTAGCTCTAAGCAAAGGAAGAAGCGACTTGCGCGAGATATTTAGTTGTTCATTTCTTATCTATTAAGTTAGCACATTCATCCCAGAAAGAAAGTGAATTAACGCAAGTTAATTCAGCCTTAACGAAAGTTTGATGGTTGTATCTTTTTCCCAATAAGCTTGCCAAACCCTAGAGAGTGCGATCTTTTCGTCAAAGCATCTACATCACGAGTATGTCGCTCTGCGGTTCGTCCATTAATAGCCGCAGAGCTGCTATGAGCTTAGTTGCGCGCGCAGCGATCGCTTTGACACAGGTTCGATAGCAGCCTTACGGAACCGCTTCATAGATAGCGGAAGCCGAACGTGCCCAAGCTGAAGCTGCCGTCCAAACTGCCCCCCATGTAAAGCAGCCGAACGGGAGCAGCGCCTGGCCGTCATCGCGGCTGAGCGAGAAGCCAAAGCCATTCGCAAGCTAGCCCAGGCAGAGTTAGAGCGGGCACTTGCTTAAGTCCAGGGAACAGGCCAATATCAAGGCTGGCAGCGCCATCAGCATAGCGAATCTGATGGCTGAGGTAGATCGCGCAAATTTGGCCCAACGCGCGCAGTCCGCAGTGATTGGCATTGCGCGCATTTACGCCTTTTACTGCATGAATGGTGACCGCAACGGCGGCCCCCCTTGGAGACATTAACAAGCTCAGGCTTTCGACCAGTGGCTTGTCGCTGATCAACAGTTTTCTGAAAGAAGACAAGCCCAGGATGGTGTTCGGACAGAACAAGGATTTGCTGCAAGGGCAAGCAGCCGCGAAGGGAAATGAGCCAGCAAACGAGATCGCTCCCCAGCCAAATCTAACCGACGCCGTCGAAGAGGATGGCGATTAGTCCTCGGTCACCTTCTCCGAGGGAATCGCCAACGTGTTAGGCGAGAGCAGTTCGTCGAGATTTTGGACTTCGATAGTACGGGCGTTGGGGGCGATCGCGAACTGTCGGTAGCCTAAATCTTGCAACAGTTTGAAAATCTGGTTGTAAATGTCGAAACCGCGATTGACTCGAAAGCTTTCCAACGTTTCGTAGTAGAGAATGGGCCGATATTGGGCAATGGTTTTCAGGCCACCTTTGATCACTTCGAACTCCATCCCCTCCACGTCGATCTTGATAAAATCGAGACGTTCCAAGGATGATTGCGAGACGAAGTCATCCAAGGCTTCCACTTTGACCTCAACCCCATTCTGGTTCAATAATCCTGCATTGCCAGGGACATTAGCGTCTTCTTGCCAGTAGAGCATGCCTGGTTTATCAGCAATCCCTAACTGGTAAATATCGACTGCTTTTTGGAGGGTTGGATTGAGATCGACATTGGCTTTGAGTCGCGCAAAGGTACTAGGTCCCGGCTCGATCGCAATCACTCGCCCCTGCGGCGTTAAGCTCGCCATCAGTAGCGTCAGCGCTCCGACATTGGCCCCAATATCGAGCACTGTATCGGCCGGGGTGATGAATTGTTGTAGGACAGCAGAGGTTTTGAGGTCATAGCGGCCAGTGGCCATTTCGACCTCGATGGGAAAGGTGGTGTCGATGTTGACCTTGAACTGGCCTAAGTAACGGTCATACACGAACTGCTTGCCAGGGGGCAGCAAAAAGCGCAGTTCTCGAATTTTTTGTGACCAAGCCAGCATTGTGTCAAAGAATGGAGCCGTGAGCGGACTCATTTTGCGCATGCCCTGAATCACTGCTTCTTTGACCGACATGTCGCTCACCTGCTTTCCGAATAGTGGGCATATTTTATCGGACGGAGGGGCGTCATCTCGAAACTGTGAGCCTCAATCAGACGAATGGGAAGTCCTGAGCGACCGCCCCATGAGGTTGCAGAGCTTGTAAACGATGCGGGCCCCGACATTGCCGTCCCATTCGCCGTCGCCCACTTCAGAAACATCAAAGCCGATGATTTGGCGATCGCTCCTGACCACTTCCCGCAGGAGGGCAAAAGCTTCTTCCAGCTCTAAACCGCCCGGTACCGGCGTTCCTGTATGGGGACATAGCTTCGGATCCAGGCCATCCACATCAAAGCTGACATAAACCCGTGCGGGCAAGGGCTCGATTATTTGACGACAAAGGTCACGCCAGGGCACACCGGCGAAGCGTTGCTCTTTGAGAACCGCATCGTAGTGAGTCTGAATACGATCCCCAGACTGTTGAATCATGGCCACTTCACCATGGGAAATATCGCGAATGCCGACTTGTACGAGACGGGCAATCTCAGGAATGGCGATGACCTGATTCATGATGGAGGCGTGGGAGTGGGGAAACCCCTGGTAAGCGCAACGGAGATCAGCGTGGGCGTCAATGTGGAGCACACCAAAGCTGCCGTGATGTTTGGCCAGGGCGCGAATGAGTCCCAAAGGAATGCTGTGGTCGCCGCCGATCGCGGCCACCCGTTTGCCATCTGAGATCGCTTGCTGAGCTGTTTCATACAGCCATTGATTAACGCGATCGCAGCCTGCATTCACCTGCTGAAGCTGGGCAGCTAAATGGGCATCAGTCGTTAAATCCAGGCCCTGTTCGGTGGCGTGAATGATTTGCGCTGCGATGGGTCGCAGTTCGTCATTGAGCGATCTCACCCAATCTGGGGCAGGCGGCATGTAGATGCCCTGCTGCCAACCATCGGGATTATCCAAATCGTACAAGTCAAGCTGGGGCGAGGCTGCACGCACGGCTTCGGGGCCAGCCGCTGTCCCTGCGTGATAAGACACCGTGACTTCCCACGGGACTCCCAGCAAAAGGATGCCAGCAGTGTCGTAGTCAAAGGGTAGACCGCAAAAGTTACCGTTTTCGAGGCCAACGCCGCTAGGGTCAAAACTGCGAATGATGTCAGCGCGACTAGCCATTGAGCATGTTATCGATAGCGGTGGGCAAACAAAACGTCGCCTGGTGAATGCCGACGTTGTAATACTGCAAATTGTGGGTGGTCGCGAACTGAGCCGCGAGATCGCGATCCAAATCCTTCACCGGATGCCGTTGTCCCTTGGCACAAAAGGAAAAGCCCCACATTCCCGTGGGATAAGTCGGGATAAACGCGAGATAGCAATGTACCGCAGCGGGCCCGAAAATTTCTTTGAGACAGTGATTCAGCTCGACGAAGGCCTTTTGGTTAAACCGGGGCGACTCGCTTTGAGCAGTCATCACTCCATCCGGTCGCAAACAGCGGTAAACGTCTTGATAAAACGCCTGGCTAAACAAGCCTTCCGAAGGCCCAACCGGATCGGAAGAATCCACCACAATCAAGTCGTAGGATTCCGCTGGGGCCTGACGCACAAATTCGATGCCGTCACCGATGATCAGCTCCAGTTTGGGATCGTCGAGGGCGGCCGAAAGGGTGGGCAAAAATTCACGGGAGGCTCGCACCACCGCTTCATCGATCTCAACCATGGTGACAGTTTCAACCTGTTCATGTTTAAGAATCTCGCGCACGCTGCCGCCATCGCCGCCACCAATAACCAGTACGTTGCGAATGCTGGGTTGCACCAACATCGGCACATGGATGATCATCTCGTGATACGCCTTTTCATCCTTCTCGGAACACATCACCATCTTGTCAACGGTGAGCATTTTGCCGTATTCAAAGGTGTCGAAAATCTCAACGGTTTGATAAGGCGACTTTTCATGGAAAATGCGATCGCCCTTGTGCCGAATTGACAGCGCAATATTTTCGTTGCGATCGGTAAACC
>CAZFWL010000045.1:542-10903 GCA_964522775.1 uncultured Halomicronema sp. | reverse complement strand
CACAGATAATCTAAAGGGTTTAACTTAGGACGAAACAGCAGTTCCGTCAGCGCTTGTAGCTCGTCTTCGGTCGCTAGCTCTAAGGCCGTACGCAGTTCATCCACGGCAAGATACTCAATCTAGGCCAATCATTTATCCTATTTTAAGCATCTGTCAGAAAGCCGCGCAAAAAGGGATGCATAAAGCTGCCCGTGGGTTTTAGTCGCGTCACCAACGAGCAAGGTCAACGCGGCAGTGTCTTGGTTGGCAACAGCCGTGGGCGTCAAGCACGATTGGATAGGCAAGATATGGACATGTCTTCGGCTGGATAAAGTACGACAGGCAAAATTGAGCAAAGCAGCATGGCAGTACAAGAGGTAATTGTCGTCGGGGCGGGCTTAGCAGGGTTAGTCTGCGCTCGGCGTTTGCAGCAAGCGGGACACCAAGTATGTCTGCTGGAAAAATCTCGGGGTTTGGGCGGGCGGCTAGCCACACGTCGCATAAACGGAGTCCCCCTTGACCATGGCACTCGCTATCTGGCCAATCACGGCGATCGCTTGCAGCAACTATTTGACCAATGGTGTGATGAGAAAATCTTGGCGCCGTGGCAACCTCAAACTTTTGTGATGAGCGCTGAGGGGGAACTGCAAACTGGGGCCACTCATCAACCCTATTTAGTCGCCCCCAACGGCATGAATGCCCTTGGCAAACACCTGGCTCAAGGATTAACCATTCATCGTCAGCAGCGATTGCTCAGTCTGGCCCTCACTGAGCAAAAGACCTGGCAGCTCACGGCCGAATTGGCAACGGATCAATCCCCCGTGGAACATCAAGCCCGAGCAGTCGTGCTGGCGCTGCCGGCCCCGCAGATTTTGCCTATTTTGGCCCCCTTGAAAGCGATCGCGGCCATCCAGCAGTTACGTCAAGCCCTTGCAACCGTGACCTATGCGCCCATCATTACCGTCATGGCGCAGTACACAAACCTCGAACCGCAGGCCACCGATGCCCTACCGTGCGCCCCGACCACACCCTGGATGGTCGAAGGTCATCCAGAAACGCCCTTGTTTTGGGTAGGACTTGATAGCAGTAAGCGCTCTACTACAGAGAGCTCTGATATCAATGTGGTGATACATAGCAGTGCGGCGTTTGCGCGCAACTGGTTCGATCTGCCTGACTTGCAGCCCATTGGCCAAGCGTTACTGGCGCAGGCCAGCGAATTCATTGCCCCTTGGTTGAATGCGCCCAAAGCCTATCAGGTGCATCGTTGGCGGTATGGTCTGATCGAAACGTCCTGCGCTGAACCCTTATTGACCACCAATCACCCCCTGCCCCTTGCGGCCTGTGGTGATTGGTGTGGGCAAGCCAATTTAGATACCGCGTTGGACTCTGGATGGGCCGCCGCCGAGGCCATTCATGCAGCACTAGGGGGCGAGGCGCTACCGCCTTTTCCAACGGGGCTCAGCGATCGCTCCTCTTAATTCAGGCCACATGCAGCGGTGCTAGCGCTGTCCTCTAAAATTGGGTGGCATCCCGGTGCATGAGCTTAAATAAACTCACCGCTCGTGCAGTTGGTCACTGGCTCTCAGTTCTAGCCAGTGGACATGAGCATTCACCCAACGGTCGCGATCTGTATGGTGCGCTTACAATCTAGCCCCAACGATTCAGATGAGAGCGCGATCGCCCTCACCGCCGAACAAGCCGCGGCGCTGGATACCTTACAAGAATTTGTCAACAGCCCCGAAAAGTTATATCTGCTAACGGGCTACGCGGGCACTGGCAAGACGACGCTGCTCCAAATCTTCATCGCCGGATTACGCGAAGAAGGGGACGAGCGCAAGATTGTGCTCTCGGCTTTTAGCAACAAAGCCACCAAAGTTCTCGCCACGATGGCCGACGCCTGGCAGCTCAATGTGGACGCGATGACTTGCTGCACCCTGCTCGGGCTACGTCCCGTCATCAACGAAGACACAGGAAACCAGGAGTTTCAGCCCGATCGCAAGCAAGGTAGCCAGGTCGATCGCTACAGCCTCGTCATCGTGGACGAATGCTCCATGGTGAATGAGGAACTGTGGCGCTTGCTGGTCAACGCCGTCTCGAATCTTTATGGCAGCACCCAAATTTTGTTCGTTGGCGACCCAGCGCAACTGCCGCCAGTGAATGAGCCCGAGTCCGCCTGTTTCCGGGAAATTCTGAACAAAGCAGAACTGACCGAGGTGGTGCGCTACGGGGGCGCGATTGGCGTCATTGCCGAAGACATTCGCCGTAATTTAGAGCGCGATCGCTGGCCTCGATTTCAAACTGACGTGAACCAAGATCGCACTGAAGGGTGCTTTGTGTTGCCCCGCCCCACGTGGGAACGCTTGATGCTAAAAGCCTTCACCAGTGATGCGTATCAGGTCAACCCTGATCAAGTGCGGGCCCTGGCCTACACTAACCGTCGCGTCGCTGAACTCAATCAAAAAATCCGCCGGGCCATCTACGGGCCGACGGCGTTACGCTTTGTGCCCGGCGAGCGATTGATTGCGATCAATCCCTGCCTGGATGAGGAAAATATCATTTTGCCCACCTCCGCTGAATGCGAGGTCTTAGAAGCCCGCCGCACTCGCGATGGCGAATGGCCGATCTGGTTACTCTCGGTCGAAACCGATGACGGTCACATTCGCCAGCTACGGGTTTTGCATGAATCGGGAGCCAGTGAGATGCAGCTCAAGCTGGATGATCTGGCCCGCAACAAAAACTGGATGGCCTTTTGGGATCTCAAGCAGTATTTTCATGAGGTCGATTATGCCTATAGCCTCACCATCCACAAAAGTCAGGGGTCAACTTTTCAAGACGTGTTTGTGGATGTGCCTTCTATGTTTGCCAACCGCAACGTGATCGAGCGCAATCAGCTTTGCTATGTCGCACTCACCCGCGCCGCTAAGCGCTTATTTGTCTATCAGTAGGCAGCGATCGCTGATCCAGCAGAATGGTACGATCGGCGCTGCTTTCATGACGCCTCAACCCATCGTCCGTCATTCACGACTTGTGCTCAATTTTATAGAGGCTATCGTCCTCTAACCTCTTAGCTTTGAGTATGTGAATCCATCCACGCCAGCGGCACTTTCTTAAGCTCAGCTCTGTAGCCCCCCTCTGATGAAAACGTTGTTGAAACAGGTTTTAAGAAAACTCTTTCCGGGTGGTGTGCCCGTAGACACCACGCAAGACCAACAGTATCTGTCTCCCGATGTGCCGATGTCAGAGTTGGTCAGCCATGAAAAGTGGCAGTCTTACCTGTATGAGCTGGCGAACAAACCAGGCATGAGAGTTTTGGAAATTGGTAGCCGCGAAGTCTGCATGCCATCGGACGCGCGGCAGCAGTTCGATCAAGCTGAATATGTGGGGTTTGACTACTACGCGGGCAACAACGTTGATGTGGTGGGCGATGTGCACCAGTTATCGTCCTATTTTGATGATGACGAAAAGTTTGACCTAGTGTACACCAGTGCTTGTTTTGAGCACTTTGCCATGCCCTGGATTGTGGCGACAGAAATCGCCAAAGTCTTAAAAGTGGGCGGTACGCTCTTCATTAAACCCATTTCTCGTACGCCTCTCACGAACGGCCTTGGCACTTTTTTCAATTTAGTGACATGGCGCTTAAAGTCTTATTTTCAGAAGCCTTGGGCTTTGAATGCATTGAGGCCGGGTTATCCAACCCTATGGTGGGGCGTTTTTCGGCATTAGCAGATGAATATTTGCGTCATCAGCCCGTTTCTGGGCTTTACTGCCATAGCGAATATCTGGGCAGAAAAGTTCGCGAGGTCGAAGATTTTCGGTGGGAACAGGTGGATTTAGCCAGTGTGGTCAGCGGCACTCACTATCCAGAGCCACCAGCCTGATTTCAGCTGCTTTTACGCCACGATCGCCGCACGTAATGAGCGGTTAACGGCAGCTTGCCCCCGCCTCGAAACCTGCCAAAATGGCGGTGGCGCGATCGCGGAACCGGAACCGGATGTTTCTATTTTTGTCAAAGCTACTGCCGCTGTTGGTGTATCCCCTCGGTTTGGCCAGTGTGCTGATGATCGTCACTCTATGGGCTATCTGGCGCAAACGTCAGCGGCTCGCGATGGCGACCACGATCGCAGCTTTCCTGATTCTTTGGGCGGGCAGCAATGCCTGGGTCGCCACACGCCTGATGCAGTCATTGGAATGGCAAAACTTGCCCCCTGACCAGATGCCCACAGCCGACGCCATTGTGGTGTTGGGAGGCTGCACGCGAGCCGCTGATGCCCCACGTCCCTGGGTCGATGTGAATGAAGCGGGCGATCGCATATTGCACGGCGCTGAACTCTACAAAGCCGGGAAAGCCCCCAAACTCATCCTCAGCGGCGGTCGCATTGAGTGGAAAGGCGGCGGCCCCCCAGAAGCCGAGGATATGGCGCAAATCGCGATCGCAATGGGGGTCCCCGCAGCCGACATTATTGAGGAACCGACGTCCCTAAACACCTATCAGAACGCGGTGAACGTAAAAGCGATTGTGGCGCAGGAAGGGATAGAACGGATTTTGTTAGTCACCTCAGCGATGCACATGCCGAGATCGCTGGCCATCTTTCAAAAACAGGGGATGGACGCGATCGCGGCGCCGACTGACTTTCAGGTATCGGAGCGCCGCGTCCATCCCCTGTTTTTGAAAGATGGGATGGACGCGATCGCGGCGCCGACTGACTTTCAGGTATCGGAGCGCCGCGTCGCCGAAGTCAGCGGTACCCGGCAGGCCATCTTGCTCAGCCTGCTACCCGATGCCCACAATTTGCAAGATGTCAGCCGCGCGATGAAAGAGTATTTGGGTCTACTGGTCTATCGTCTGCGGGGTTGGCTCTAGGTCCCGGCAAATTGCCCGGCAGGCCGCCCCGAGCTACTGATGCAAGGGCAGTTTGACGGTGAAGTGAGTCCCGACATCGGGCTGACTCTCCACGCTGACTTGCCCATCGCAATACACCAACAGTTGACGGACGATCGCCAAACCGAGGCCCACCCCGTCTTCTTCACCATTGGCCTGTCGTCCTTGGTAAAAGTGCTCAAACACATGGGGCAGTTCGTTTTGCGGAATGCCGACCCCAGTATCTTTCACACTGATGGCCAAAAACTCATCCTCATCAGGCTGTACCGTGACCCAAACTTCCCCCCCCGGATTGGTGAAGCGGATGCTGTTGCTAAGCAACTGAATCACGATTTGCCGCACCCAGCTTTCGGGACAGCAGACGGCAGGCAGCGTATTGGGCACTGTGTAAGCCAGCCGAATCCCTTTTTCCTGCGCCAGGGGCTGATAGGTGCTGACCACGCCTGGAAGTACGTCAAACAAATTGACTGGCTCCGGCTGCGCCGTCATGACGGCACGCTCTACCTGCAAGAGTTCCAAGACGCCGTTAATCAAACTGACTTGGCGATCGCACTCCCGGCTAATCATGTCTAAATAACGCTGCCGTTGCGCCGACTTCAGGCTGGGCGAAGACAATAGCGGCAAGGCCGTTTTGATCGTTGACAACGGCGTCCGGAGCTCTTGCCCCACGGTATTGAGAAAGTCGTCTTTCAACCGCAGCGTATTCATCAACGACTCGTTTTGGGTTGACAGACTCGAAGCCGTCATCGCTTGACGACGATAAGAGCGAGCCTGCCGCTGTAACCGTTCTTGATGGCTACCGGCATGCTGCACAATCGCATCAATGATGGCCGGATGACAATGATCGGGTAAGCGCATGCGATCGGCCCAATTGGCTAGCAACGCATCGGCCGCAGGTTGGGCAGGATACTGCTGCAAACTACTCGTCAAAGACTGCTGCAGCTCACTAACAAAGTCCTGAATCAGGCCCGCTTGAAAGGTGAGCCGGTAGTTAACCACCGGCAGCGTTTCGTCATCAGCCCCCGCCACGGTAGCTTCTGCCTCTGACTCGCCGTCTCCGGCAGCTACCCGGGTATCTTCGCGATAGCCGTGCAGTAAAAACGCCACTGCTTTGGACACCCCTAAAACAAAATATTCACCCTGCATGAGATGCGCATCAGGAATCAGGATGGGTTGCTGCCAAGCTGGCAGGTTGCGGGTTTCACGTACCCATAAATAAACGTCGGGCATCGGGTGAATTGCCTGACGATATTGGTGCAAATCGACCCACCAGCTTTTGCCTCGCGGCAATTTTGCGAACAAAGTGACTGACGTACTTAACTGCGCCAGTGCGCCCAAAATAGTTTCAATTTGCCTTTTGAAACTGCGGGGTGAAACTTGAATTGACGGCAAAAAAATTGTGGAAACTTGCTCAATCCTGTGACCCATAACAACAGGAACCTGTGACGACTGTGCTCGGACGGAACTCAGATCTAGCCTTGATTAATCTACAGTCTTCAAACTTGGCATAACAACTGCCAAGCGACTCATCTCAAACTATCTTGCCTGCCTTTGTGAAAAGCGCATGGTTTCTGTGAATTAACGTAACGGCCGTTACAAACTAGAGCCACAGAATGTCAGCATCCACACTATGACGGGAAGCGGAAAGTTGATGGGCAGATTTTTCAGACGAGGATAGTTCTATGCCTTGGATTTTGCCCCTTCTAAAATGACTATTTTCTAATGACTATTTTTTAGGCGAGAAAAGCTTGAAATTATTGTTATACATGGCTCAGGCATTAAAGCCAAGCCGACCATTCATGGTGGTTTTCGGCTCATCAAATTTCTCGAAAACAAGTCGATTATTCAATTCATCCAGCAGCCTGCAAATTAGGCGTCGAGGGAATCGCAATATCACTGCGCTTCCAGATAGCCGCGACTGGCAAAGGGCAGATCGACCACGGTAGCCGACTGGTCGCCCACCATCACCTGGAGTCCCAAACCGCCCGCTTTGGTACGAATGTAGCCCAACGCGATCGCCCCATCCGGCGTCGGCAAACAGCTTGTCACCACCCCCACCTTATTGCCATCAACCAGAATCGGGGTATTCGGTTCTACTGCGGTGGATAGCCGCAGCCCCCACAGCTGCTGCTTGACCCCTTGATAGGTTTGCAGCCGGGCAATGGTCTCTTGCCCGATGTAGCAGCCCTTATCAAAAGAGACGGCTTGCCAGAGCGCCGCTTCTAAGGGGTTATAGTCGTCCGTGAGTTCAGTGCCGGGGAGGGGGCGACCTTGTTCTACGCGCAGGGTTTGCCACCCGCGATCGCCCAGAGGCACGGCACCAGCCGCCGTCAGCGCTGACCATAACGCGTCACCCGATTCAGCGGTGGCCATCAGCGTAAATCCCGGGAGTGCCAGGCCACTGCCTTTGGCGACTTGTACCTCAACCCCCGCGATCGTGACGACTTGATGACTGCCATCGGGAGCCGCTGCCACCTCTGACAGTCCCAGCTGAGTCAAGAGGGACAGACTCTCTGGCCCGACCAAGGTCAACGCCACGGTCGTTGTCGTTTCGTCAGTCAGCTTGACTTTGTCAGCAAAGAAAATGTACCGATCCATCCACTGCATCAGGGGTTCCACCTGACCGGGGGAGGTCAGCAGCAACACCGAGTCGGCATCGACATAAGCAGTAACTAAATCGATGGTGCGGCCGGTGGAAGTCACAAATACCGTGTCGCAGCCTTGACCGGGCTGAAGTTGTTGAATCTGGTTGGTCGTTTGGTTATGGAGAAAGCGCAGGCGATCGCTATCTGAAACCCGAATGCGACCCCAGTGGGAGCGATCGCACAATGCCACCCCAGACTGCGCCGCCGCTAACGCCGCCTCATCATTGCCAAAGGTCAGCGGCACCGAGAGCTCGGCCTCAAACACAGCCCCCTGCGTTGTTTGTAAATCCTGCAATGCGTTGCCCATTGTCATGACCATTTTTTCGCTGATCGCCGTCCCGACTATACCGCTGCTGAAAGGGTTTTGGCGACCAGCAATCACACCCCAACACCGATAAAGCAGACACTCACAAGGTTCAATGGTGACATTATCCACCAGCTTTTAAAATGAGCTCAATCCACTGCCTATCCACCCATGACGCCTCCCCCTGACGCTGATGCCAAAGCTGCCAAGCTGCAATTTCGCGATGCAGTGGTGCAACATCTCAACTTAGTCGCGCCGGTCACGGCCCGCGGCATGTTTGGCGGCTACGGACTTTATATCGAGGGCGTCATGTTTGCCCTCATCGCTTATGAAACGGTGTATTTCAAAGTCGATGATGAGAATCGGGGTGACTTTGAAGCCTGGGAGATGAAGCCTTTCACGTACGACGGCAAGGGCAAGCCAATCAAAATGTCTTACTACGAAATTCCAATGCCGATTTGGGAGGATTTAGCCGCTCTAGTGGAGTGGGTCGAGAAGGCTCACACGGCAGGCAAGCGGGCCAAGCAAGGCAAGCGGAGATCGCGCTGATTATGGTGGATTGAGTTAACACTGAGGCATGGGTGCCCCAAACTTGGCTAAGGCTTGATCCCCCGCTGTCGCCGCCCCCTTGTCAAAGTGGCTATTCACATCTCGCTAAGGGGCTATTCACATCTCGCTTTAGTCTGTCCCCGTTTTTCTAGCGCAGTCATGCCCAGAGGACTTTATCCTCTGGCTACTTTTGATCCAGCTCGCGGGCTTGCTCTAGGGCCGCTTTTTCTCGGGCGCGCTGCACATAGGGCTGCAACTCTGCTGACGACAACCCCGACAACAAGCTCAGATTTTCCACGGTCATGCCCCGCGTCAGCATTTCGACGCACCAGGTCGGCTTCGCCTGCGCTGGATGAGATTGAGGAAAGAGGGGCACACCGTGAGCCCAAACCGCCCATTTCTGCGCAACATCTTCCACGGAAAGGACAGCAGAGTCATCGTCCCCTTGAATAAACAGCCAGGGACTTTCATCCTTGCGACTTTTCAGCCATTTGGTCAGCGGATTGCTGGTGTAGGTGCCGTAGCGTTTGCCCCAAATCCATTGATTAATCGGCACCTGGCGATCGCCCACCTGCAGCGTGTGCTGCGTCTTGGCACTGAGGTGCTGCGATCTCGTCACCGCAACCACCTCAGCGGGGTCTAACCCAGCGGCTAACAGCAGATAGGCCAACGCATAATCTTGTGACCCCGTCGCCTTAGCTTGCGCCAAAATTTGGTGGACACAGGGCGCAGGTAAATCTTGGCCGGGAGGCGAGGCGAGGCCGGTCGCCTCGTCAGCGTGAATACTCAGGGTCTCACCCAAAAGCAATCCGACCAAGCCATCGAGAAAGTCTTCCCGACTGGTCCACAGGCCATGATCGTCGCTGGTGGACTCAATCACGATGTACCCGATGAGCAACGCCCCGAGATAGCCTGAAAGTTGCCCCGACGCAAAGTGGCGCGTGGGCATGGTTTGCTCCAGGTATCGCTCCACATATTGACTGGCTTCCTGAATGCGCTGGCCCAGCGCTTGACGATTTTCGTCGGGAAATTGCCCCGCCTCACCGATCAGCGATCGCACAAACGCTGGAGCCTGCTCCAGTGCCGCCAGGCATTCACTCGCATAGGTTTTCAACGTTTGATGGCGATCGCTGGTCGCAATAGTTTGCTCCATCAACCCCTCGCCCAACGTCCGAAAGGTCGGAGCCGCATTCAGCACCGCCTGCAACAGGCCATATTTATTGCCAAAGTTCCGAAATAGCGTCACCTCATTCACCCCCGCCAGATCGGCAATCTGGCGCGTCGTCGTTTGACTCACCCCCTGCGCCAGAAAGAGTTGCAGGGCGGCTTGAATCAGACTGTCGCGAGAGGATCTTGGCATAGCATCAGTCCGCAAGCTCTGCTTGCATCCAAAAGAGAATCCAGGCAATATCGGCCCTTGTCACACCCGCCAAAACTCGCTAAGCTGACTTTTGTGCAAGTGACACTTGCTTTACCATAGCAGTCCGTCACGTTTGATGAAACATCCTGTTTGGTTGGTGCAATGAATTCAACACGTTTATCGACTTCCTCCCGTACCCGTAACGCTGTGGATTGGGGAGTTGTGCTCTTTTTTGTGGTGTGCCACGCGATCGCTCTCATCTTCGCCCCGCTCTACTTTTCCTGGTCAGCGTTAGGCGTCATGTTGCTGTTGCATTGGTTATTTGGCAGCATTGGGATTTGTTTGGGCTACCATCGCTTGCTCAGTCACCGCAGCTTTCGGGTGCCCAAGTGGTTGGAGTATGGATTCACCACCGTGGGGGCGATGGCCGCGCAGGGAGGGCCAATTTTTTGGGTTGGCGGTCACCGCAAGCACCACGCCTTCACGGAAGACCCCCAACAGGATCCCTATTCCGCTAAGCGCGGCTTTTGGTGGAGCCACATCCTGTGGATTCTCCAACCTCAACCAGAATCCTTTGAGTTCGCGCAGTATTCCAGATTTGCCCCAGACTTAGCCAAGCAGGCCTATTACCGCTGGCTCGATCGC
>CAZFWL010000045.1:0-532 GCA_964522775.1 uncultured Halomicronema sp. | reverse complement strand
AAGTCCCGCTTGCGATCGTGCTCTACGCCCTCGGGGGTTGGTCGTTTGTGGTGTACGGCATTTTTGTGCGGGCGGTGCTGCTGTGGCACTCCACCTGGTTTGTGAATTCCGCCACCCACTGCTGGGGCTACCGCAACTTTGATGCCGACGACAATGCCCGAAATCTTTGGTGGGTGTCGCTCGTGACCTATGGCGAAGGCTGGCACAACAACCATCACACCTTTCAGCGATCGGCTCAAACCGGCTGGCACTGGTGGGAAATTGACGTCACCTGGCAAACCATTCGGCTGCTGCATCACCTCGGGCTCGCCACCAAAGTCAAAATGATTCCCCGCGTGAAAGGCTGACAAGTATTCGACATTGGTGGGCAACACCTAATTCAAGGGGACGGATCCCTCCAAGGGAGTATGTGTTTAGCGTGCCGTAGGATCCCCCGCTGTCGCCGCCCCCTTGTTAAGGGGGGCTATTACCTCACAGGCTTGGAAGTCCCCCTTTTTCTAGCGAAGCCATGCCTGGAGGGCTTTAGGGGGAT
>CAZFWL010000044.1:0-10930 GCA_964522775.1 uncultured Halomicronema sp. | reverse complement strand
GTCTGGATCGGCAGGAGTAAGCATCTACCCCCTGTGGTATTTCTACGGAGCCAATCCTGTTCATGTTCAATGTTGTGGCGGTGAAGGTTAGCGCCGCGTCGGCTGATAAAGCTGATTGACCTCTTGCAGGGTGGCTTCGGGAGCAGGTTGTGGGCGCTGTACGTAGTTCACCTTCAACTCTTCTAGCAGATCGGCGGCGAGGGATTGCAGCTCCTCTGAATTGGCTTTATCTCGGAGCTCTTGCCCGAGGGCATGGCGAAAATCGCCACTCAACTGATCTAAAATCACGCGGCCTTCGGCATCGGTGTAAGAGCTGGCCAATACATCACAGGTGGCTTCGGAGAGGTATTCGGCAATGCCATTCAACGCTTCGTCGGGTAATGTCCCAAAGCCAGGAATCTGATACAGGCTGCCGTACACATCGCTGTCGGTGAGCGCTCGCTGCAGGCTGTGACGCAGCAGTTGCTCAATGTCTGGTCTGACGGTTGGCATGACCCGCATCACGATGAGCTGCACCAGGCGATCTGTGATTTGTTCGACCTTTTCCGGTTCGCTAATGGTGGTGTAGTGGGGGTGACGCTGCCACACTTCCAAAAATCGCCCTTCTTTGACGAACGCCTGCGCTTCGTTGAGGAGCTTCACAATAAGGTATTGTGTCACGCGATCGGAAAGATAGGCGGCCGGTTCGTGGGTAACTTGGCTGAGCA
Organism: uncultured Halomicronema sp.; assembly: GCA_964522775.1. GTDB lineage: Bacteria > Cyanobacteriota > Cyanobacteriia > Phormidesmidales > Phormidesmidaceae > Halomicronema. The sequence goes on along the minus strand of CAZFWL010000044.1, from coordinate 10,223 downwards.
GCCGTTCCACATCCACCAGGTGACTACGGTGGAGGCGAACCGCCGCCGGAATGACCCGCAGCCATCGCCAAAATGGCAACAGCAAAGGCAACTCGTACCAGCGGCGAGCGAGAACATCTGCCCAACTCACATCCCGCGACTGACGACTCAGTACCCAGGTGCGCACCAACAGTTCGCCACCAAAGAACAGGATGAAGAATAGGTCTAACCGCCAAAAGTCGTCAATCGGCTGGCCCGTAGGCAAAAACTCGCGATAGTAGTTTTGCCGCAGCAGGGGTTCGATCTCAGACTGCAAAAAGGCATCCACTTCCGACCAAGACTCAGCGTTGAGGGATGAGGGTTGCCACAGCTGCTGCAGCCCAGCCTGGGCCGAGCTCGCCCCCGTTTCCTGACGAATGCGTCGCTTGAGGCGAGCAAAGTTAGCCGCCTGCGCGGGTTCTTGAAAGGGATTTTCTTCGATTAGGGCAACGCTTTGCTGCTGCAATGCCTGCAGCTGACCAGTTAGGGCCGGATCCTGCAAACCAGTTTGGGCGATGCGCGATCTCACGTCATCCACCGCCTGCAAATATCCCTCGGTCACCGGGTGGGGCTCAATACCTTTCACCGGGTCATAAACCTGCACGACACCGGGCAGATATTTGAAATAGAGCGATCGCAACGGTACGTAGGTCAGGTTGAAAAAGACAAACAGCAAATTTACGACGGTCAAAGCCGCCATGAACTGTGACCACCGGGTGCCCCAGCCCCACAACCGCGACGCCTTGATATCGGTTTCCAGGTCGGTTGAATAGCGGTTCATAATGGGGTGAAGTAAGTCAGCAGTTTGTTCAGTTTGTTGGGGAGTGGAGCGATCGCGACTAAGCCATCTGAATTTCGCCAAAGTACAGGCCGTACTCCGGTAGCATGATCGTTTTGCCGTCCCGTTCAACCGGAAATCCTAAGCGGATACCTTTGCACTCGGTGTCGCTCGGTAGGTGATAATCCTGAGCGGTTTCGCTGATGTTGAAGACACAGAGCAGTTTCTGCTCGGCATAGCATCGAGTAAACGCCAGAATTGGCCCTTCCGTCTCTTGCAGTTCAAAGTTGCCGGCTTTCAACGCTGGCTGCTGCTTGCGCCAATACAGTAACCGCCGCCATACGTTCAGCAGTGACTCGGCATCCCAGCTTTGTTGCGTTGCCGCCAGTTCGAAATGCTCGTCAGGCATGGGTAGCCAGGTATCTTCGCCTGTGGTAAATCCAGCAAAGGGTTGCTGCTGGTCCCAGGGCATCGGGGTACGAGAGCCGTCGCGTCCCACAAAATCGGGATAAAACGCCTTGCCAAAGGGATCCTTAATCGCCTCGGCAGGAATGTCTTCAGGAATATCGGCGACGGTGAGCCCGAGTTCGTCTCCTTGATACAGGCAAAAAGCGCCAGGAAATACTAGTAGCATCGCGGCCACCATGTGATAAAACGACGACGGATAGGGAGAACCGTCTTCGCAGCACCAGCGAGATTTTAGCCGTCCGTAGTCGTGGTTGCCGACAATCCAGCAGGTGCCGCCATTGGGATAGTGAAACTGCACCTTCTGCAAAACAATTTTGAGGCAATCGGCGGTAAGGGGATGGTCGAAATGCAGCCCCACGTGGTAAGTCAGGTGCAGGCGATCGCGCCCCTGAATGTACTGCCCCGCCAGGGCAACAGAGTCTTCGCAGAGGGTGATTTCCCCCAAGGTCACCACGCCAGGATATTCGTTTACCAGGTCACGGATTTTATGGATGATGTCCCAATCTTGGGGGGGCTGAAAATTGTGCTTGAGTCGCTGATTCGCTAGCGGATGTCCTTCGTGGAGTCCATCAGGAATCCCGGCTTCATCACGGCAGGGATTGTCCTTCAGCTCCGGATCATGCCAGTAAAAGTTCACCGCATCTAACCGCAGACCATCAACACCCTGCTCCAGCCAAAACCGCCCCGTATCCAGCAGCGCTTCCACTACCTCTGGGTTATGCCAGTTCAGATCCGGCTGCTCTTTCAAAAAATTGTGCAAATAATACTGTTGGCGCTCCTCTACCCACTCCCAAGCGCTGTCGCCGGAAAAGGCCGAGAGCCAGTTATTGGGCGGCGAACCGTCAGATTGCGGGTCGCTCCACACATACCAATCGGCCTTGTCATTTTCACGGCTCTGGCGACTTTCTTGAAACCAGGGATGCTGATCAGAGGTATGGTTCCAAACCTGATCGATTATGACTTTCAGCCCAAACTGGTGGGCCACATTGAGCAGGCGATCGAAGTCTTCGAAGGTGCCAAATCGCGGATCAACATCCCTCATATCGCAGATGTCGTAACCCATGTCTCTTAACGGTGAGGGATAAAACGGCGATAGCCAGATGGCATCGACCCCCAGGGAAGCGATGTAGTCGAGTTTGCGGAGAATTCCGGCTAAATCACCAATTCCATCGCTGTCAGCGTCTAAAAAGCTCCAGGGATTAATTTGGTAAATGACTGCGTTATTCCACCACTCACCCTGCCCCATAAATTGATTTTCGGCTTCCCAATGGCAGGCGCGGCGATTAATCACGGAATTACGCCACCAGGGAAGGGAATTACTCATCTCTTAGCTCTAACGAATACGGTCTCTACTCTTTACTTTAAGAAGTGTGAACCGTTAGCGAGTCTACCCAGCGGTAGAACTCGGCGAGCTGAATCTCAATCGTTGGAATGAGCGATCGCGGGGAATAAAGCTAGGTGAGAGCGGGGAACAAGCCCATAGAGACGCGCTTAGTCAGGTGCTGAACTATGGTTAGTCAGTCAGCCATTACATCGCCGCAATCAACTAAATAATCGTGCCGTCGGGAATCGTTGCGTCCTTCAAAACAACGACAATGCCGTTGCGAATGTAGAACCCCTCTTTCTCGCGATCGGCTTCCTGCACATTATCTTTATTCAAGAGTTTGACGTTACAGCCGATGTGCGCGTTTTTGTCGATAATTGCATTTCTGATTTCACTATTCGCCCCAATGCCAAGGGGAATTGAAGCGCGATCGCAGCTACTATCTTGTTCAAAATCAGACTGATAATAATCAGCGCCCATCAGTAAGCTGTTATTAATCACACAGCCCGACTCAATGCGGGTACGAATCCCTAAGACTGAGTGATGAATTCGGCAGTTTTTGAGAATACAGCCCTCACTTACCATCGACTCCGTGACCGCACAGTCCAGATGTTTCGTCGGCGGCAAATAACGAGCCCGAGTATAAATCGGCGCCGACTTGTTGTAAAAACTAAAGTCAGGATTTGGCTGCTTCACTAATGCTAAATTCGCCTCAAAGAAAGCCTTAATGGTGCCAATGTCTTCCCAATAATCATCGAAAAGATACGCCTGCACCTTCATCCTGTGAATTGCCTCCGGCAGAATTTCTTTGCCGAAGTCAGTATGATCTGGTCGATCTTGCAATAAGTCTAGAAGCGCCCGTCGCTTAAACACATAGATGCCCATCGACGCGATATAAGGCATTGCTTTGGCCGCTGCAGCATCCATGCCTAACGCAGTCGTATCAACTTGCATCTGCTTCAGGGCATCCCCCTCCGGCTTTTCGCAGAAATCGATAATCCGACCGTGATGGTTGATTTTCATCAGGCCAAAACTAGAGGCCCGAGCTTCATCCATCGGCACCACGGATAACGTGATGTCGGCCCCGCTCTCCCGGTGCTTCTGCACAAAGTCGCTGTAGTCCATCCGATACAGATGGTCGCCTGACAAAATCAAATATTCGTCTACATCGTGGGAGGCCAGTCGCCCTAAATATTGGCGTACAGCGTCTGCTGTGCCCTGAAACCAAGCTTTGCTCTCAGGCGTTTGCTGCGCCGCTAAAACTTCGACAAACCCCTGCTGAAACCCAGAAAAACCATAAGAGCGGGAAATGTGTTGATTTAGCGAGGCCGAGTTGTACTGCGTCAACACGTAAATTTTGAGAATATTAGAGTTGATGCAGTTGCTAATAGGAATATCAATAAGTCGATGCTTACCAGCCAGAGGGACTGCGGGTTTAGCTCGGGTTTTGGTTAGAGGATAAAGACGCGTTCCAGCGCCGCCGCCGAGAATAATAGAAAGGACTCGATTCATGTATCTGAATTTTCTATTGCTACTTATTAACTGATTTATTTGACCCGAACACCGCCTGAACCTGAAATTCAGAACAATGCCAGTCAGCCTTGTCTGTGATTACTGTCTCAAGAAAGGGGGACGATGACACGGGTCGATCGACATAACGAAATCTCTATCAAAATATAGAACTCAGCAACTAGATGTAAGTTGTACTCTCGAGCCCAAACAAATTCTCGGATATCCCTTCATTATCAGAACGACTGGCTTCACCATCCCTACAAAGCCTTGAGGTACAGCAAAAGCCTGCTGGATCAATCCAGCAGGCCTTTGTTAAGTGTCGACCGATCGCTCATTAACGGCGATAGGTTTCATTCGTACCAGAGTTTGCGTAGATTTCAGAATGATCGCTGGCGTTATGAGGCTCACGCACTTCAACAATCTCGCGCTTTTTGCCGCCACCAGCCAATCCAGCTAATCCCAGTAAACCTAACAGTCCTAACCAGCCCCAGTTGGCCTGATTTTCCACTGCGTTTGCGGCATTTGCCGCTGCCGCTTCGGCTTGGTCAGCTGCCTGCTCAGCGTCTTGGGCCGCATCCTGAGCCGCGTTCTCAGTCGCGTCGATCGCATTGTTGGTTGCTTCAGAAGCTTCTTGAACGGTAGATTCCACACCTTGCTCGATGTTCTCACCGGTCTCTTGCAGACCATCTACGGTCTCTTGACCCGCATTTTGTAGAGACTGGCCTGCGTCGTTGAATTCTTCACCAGCGGTGTCAGCAGCTTCAGTTTCTGTGGTGGCATTATCTTGAGCTACTGCCAGCTCAGCGACAGGGGCGATCGCTAAACCTAAAGACAGCAAAGAAATTCCGGTAATTTTATAAAATGAGTTTTTCATAGGAAATATTCCTCCTTAGGACAGTTATGAACAGGGTTGATTTTTCACTTGATTGAGTGATGAATTTCCGTTCACACGTTACTAGTAAGTTATCTGATGCCAATTAAATTCTCATCTACAAATGGGGACAGGAATATAGCTTGCTTCGTCTCTCTAGCGAAATAGATAAAAGCAGCAGATTCTGATGAATCCGCTGCTTTTAAAGGGTTTCCACGATGGTCAAGCTGTAATCATGCGGGAGAAATTCGTCGATAACGGGCTTGTGTTAGTAAATGAATGCCGTAAGCAACCAATCCCAGGGCCACAATCCCCATTAAAACAGCGCCAAACGGCTGCTGTTGAATCGCCTGTAAGGCACCCTCAGTCGTTTTGGCTTGCTCTGGATTGGCCGTCCGCGCCGCTTGAACAAAGAAATAACCAACGATTACCGTGACGATGCCTTTAGAAATTAGGCCAAAGCGTCCGATGCGGATGGCCCAAGTTTCCTCGGTAGAACTCATTTCTTGAGTTTTTAACTTGCGGCGAAACTTGGTTTTGATGCCTCGGTAAATGCAATAAAAGCCATATCCGGCTGCCGCCGCCCCGACTAAACCAACCAACCATTGGCCAAAGGGCTGGGCCAATAGCGTTGCTGTTTGCTGGCTGCTGGAACTGCCCCCGCCACCATTGGAAGTAGCACCACTACTAAACACGATGCGGAACGCCGCAAATGCTAATGAGCCATAGATAATGCCGCTTACAACATAAGATAGCCGTCGCCCCAAATTGCCCCACCCGTCATCATCGTGTTCCGGGTCGTAGAGAGCCTGGACAAATCGCCAGACCACATACCCGACCAGCCCCGCCGCAACGATAAACAATAAAACCTTGCCAAAGGGCTGACTGGCAATGGTTCGAAAAGCGCCTTTCGAGCCGCTGACCTTCCCCCCCCAGTTAAATGCGGCTTGGAAAGCCAAAACGCCCACCAGAGCGTATACCACCCCTTTCGCCGCATACCCAAACCGGGCTAAGCGCTCGATCCATGCGGCTGTTTCATATTGGGTGGCAACGGATTTAACTTGTCTTCTCGTATCCATGTTGACCTCTCATTTAATGTCTGAGCGAAGGGGTGTCAAATTGCGATATCTTCAATGGGCTCTTGCACCGCCGGTGTCTTCGACTTCTGGTAAAACAGGGCAATGCCAAACGCCAGAGCGCCAATCCGGCCAACAAACATCAGCGCAATCACAATCCACTTACCCAGCACAGTCAGATCCCCGGTAATACCTCGCGAGAGGCCAACGGTGCCTAAGGCGGATGCGGCCTCAAACAAAACATCTTCAAACGCCTCGGCCTGCACTAAGAGCAGCAGTGCAGATCCCAGCAGGAACACGAATAGATAAAACACGATCGCGGCAAATGCCGTCAGCAAACGCTCTTGAGGAATGCGGCGTCCCAAATAGGCTGGGTTGTCTTGTCCCCGAAGCTGTCCCCAAACACCCCCAAGTGCCGCCGTAATAGTGGTGGATTTCAGACCACCGCCAGTCCCCGATGGTGACGCGCCCATGATCATCAGCACAATGGTGAGCAACACGCCAAAGGCTCCCAGACTACCGATGGGATGGGTATTGAAGCCAACGGTCGTTAATGCTGTCATCGCCTGAAACCAAGCTCCTAGCAGCCGCTCGCCAAGCGGCAAAGGCGTGATGGATTCGTCGAAAAAGAATAAAAGAACGGAGCTAATCGCGATCGTCCAGGCCGTGAAGTAGAGAATAATGCGCGTGGTGAGCGCCATGCGACGGCGACGACCCACCGCCCCTTGCCAAATGTCAGTGACGACTAAAAAGCCAATCGAACCTAACAAGCTCAAAATACTGACAACGACGTTAATCCAAAGATCACCCCGAAAGTCTTCCAAACTGTTTGGAAAGACGCTAAAGCCTGCGGTACAGAAAGCTGATACGGAATGAAAAATCGCTTTCCAAATGGGATTGGAAACCCCTTGGGCCGCAAATAAGAATGAAAGTAAAAAGGCACCAATGCTCTCAGCCACAACGGTGAAGATAACGGTATGCCGGATCAAAAGCTTGAGGTTGAAGCCTTCAGGCAATGCAAATACGGCCGAACCTACCTGTTGTCGAAATCGCGGTAGCGTATCTTGGCTAGCCAATAAAACAAATGACCCCAGCGTCATATAGCCAAGGCCACCCACTTGAAAGGCTAACAGCACAACGAGTTCACCGAGAAAGTTATAGGCGTCCGGTGTATTAACCGTGATTAATCCAGTTGTGCTGACCGCCGAAGTAGCGATAAACAAGTTGTCGAGTACGCTGATGCGATCGCTCTGCCAGCAAATTGGTAGACATAGCAACACCCAAGCCGCTAGGACATAACTGCCATAGCCCCATAACAAGACCCTAACCGGGTTAGATCGCCCAAGTTTATTAAAGGGGCGAATTAAAAATGCGAACGGAGAGCGCCTTTTCATAATTAACCCCCTATGCCAATTCAGACGAATTCAGCCCAGACTTGCCAAACGTGCTCAGATTGACCGGGATGTATTCTCGGCAGTGACTGCAATACCAATGCAGCTTTTGCTTCCGAAAATTCTTGGTTAATGTGTTTGTGCAACAAAAACACTGTTTCATTTTCAAATTCTCAATTGATTAATTAGCGAATAGCTTCGCTGCAGCTCAAGCCTTCTAACGAATACCTAAAGACTGCCAATTCAAAAGCATTTCTAAATTCTGGTTTTCTTCCCTGGCAAGTTGAAGTGGAAGCACCATGCGGGAATGAGTTTTCAAATCATCCGCAAGCTTTGAAGAAAGGTAGAGATGCTCAATACACATCTCTACCCAATTACTCACAATTACAGGAAGGGAGCTAAAATTAGGCCTTAGCAGGCGTCTTGAGAGTGGTATTGCGATCGCCGTCAGATTGCAATGCCTCACCTTCGATGAAAGACCGCAACATCCAGGCCATTTCCTCATGCTGCTGCATCAGCCCTGTCAAAAAGTCAGCAGTACCCTCATCGCCATATTCTTCTTCAGTTTTCTCGATCGCGGCCCGCAGATTACGGATGATCTGCTCATGGTCAGTTACTAAGCGGCTAACCATCTCGTTAGCGCTGGGCAGGTCTCCGGCGTGCTCGCGAATGGATGCTTGCTTTAAGAACCCCTCCGCTGTGCCTAGGGGATAGCCACCCAACATGCGAGCGCGTTCAGCAATTTCGTCGGTGCTAACGGTGAGCGCTTCATAGTGCTCTTCCCAAAGAGCGTGAAGCGTCCGAAATTGAGGACCGACAACATCCCAGTGATACTTTTTCGTCTTGATCAAAAGTAAGTAAGTATCTGCTAAACACTTGTTGAGGACGTCTACAACGCCTTGGCGCTGCTGATCAGAAAGACCAATATTGATAGCCATTGAGTTTTATTCGTTTTACACATCAGTGGCTACATTTATATAAAGTTTGTCTCGGCAAACTCATCTACCCCCCGGAATAACTCATGATTCCAGTAACTAGGCTTTAGAACGAACTTTTAGCAAGATCAGTCTTTGGCTAGAGGCGCAGCTAGTAGTCAAGAAATAAGGTGCCGATAGAAATAAATTTTTGAACAATATAGACTTGCATAATGAGTAGTTCTTTTCCTCTCACCGGACTGACGTTAATTGATTGCGCTAAAGCGAATGCTACCGCCGGTCCCGCGATCGCAGCAGAGCGATGCGGCTACGGCAAAGATATTGCCGCATTTCAGTCAGCTTTGAAGTCGGCCTGCACCGACATCGCAGTAGAGGATGTTGACAGTGTTTACGACCTCATCACGCCTCAACAACGGATAACGACTCAAGGAGGGGAAGCGATCGCTCCTGAATCTCCTTCCAAACTTTAGAAATTTACGCGCCTTAAAGTAGATTTTGTAGATTGCTAAGCAACGAAATGACGACGATGAAAGCAACGAAGCTACTTCGCTGAAAAGCAGCTCTGTTGCTTGATGACTTAAAAGCTGTTTCATTTTTGATAGATTCCATGCGTAACAGCGTCGCAATTAAACAGCGATCGCTTTCTGGCCGCTTCAGCTTGGACTCTATTGATATCTCCTCTATTTCTAGGGCAAACAAAATTTGAGTTAATTAGGCCGCAGCATACTACCCTAAAGACCTATCTGAATCTAATCCAGATTTAGTAGTGGAGTTTTAGCCTCTCGCCCGACCGCACCGCCTACGGCATGGCTCCTTGCTCAGAAGCGATTTAGGTAAGGGGTTTCTCTCGTCTAATCTCCAGCCCTCAATATGGACGTGGCTTATTCGACGTGATTCAGTGCAACCTATGGTCGTAGCCGTTATTTGTAGCTTGGTCTTGGTGGCTTTGGTGTCAGCCATCTTCGGTTACATCTATCTCAGTGGGCACTTTCGCCCCCGGTTGGGCTACCCGGTAACAGGATTAGATCCCACTGCAAGAAATTTTTTGCCGACCGTCGCGAGTATGTCCGATTCTCTGACCACCCAGGGAACAGCAGTGAATTTTTGGTCAGATATTGAGGCAATTCAGTCAGCGCGGTTGGCACGGTTAGCTGCAGCTCAAACCAGCATTCAGTTTGAGACTTTCACAATGACGCCGGGCAAACGAGCCGATGATTTCGCTGCTGTGTTAAAGCAGAAAGCTTCAGAAGGCGTGGTTGTGGAAGTACTGGCAGATAGTTTTGGTGCTGAACAGTTGCCGGCTAGCTATTGGCGATCGCTCACAAATGCCGGCGTCAACGTCCGCTTTTTCAACCCGTTCACGATCAGAGATCCGATAGAAGTGTTGCGGCGCAATCACCGCAAATTGCTCATCGTTGACCAAACAATTGCCATGATTGGGGGGGCCGGAATTGCCGATCGCTGGGATGGCAAAGATTCTAGCGGCACCGGCGTGCCCTGGTATGACTTTGAGGTCGAATGGCAGGGACCCATGGTCAGCTTACTGACTGGTTTCTTCTGGCAGCACTGGCTTGACGCTGGGGGCCAAGTCGATCTTTCCCGACACCACCAACCGGCTGACCTCGACAATCACACGACGCCCGTGCTCATCACCCCCGGTGAAGATCCTTCGATGGGGGATTCGCCGATTCGGAGCCTCTTTCAGCTCTGCATTGCTGCCGCCCAAACTCGCCTATGGATTGCTAGCCCATATCTGCTGCCGGACGATACCACTTGTCAAAAACTCGCCCAAATGAAGCAGCAGGGTGTCGACGTACGAATTCTGACCATGGGGCCACGAGCCGATAAAT
>CAZFWL010000043.1:0-11150 GCA_964522775.1 uncultured Halomicronema sp. | reverse complement strand
AAGGTGAAATTATTGACCAACCGATCCGAACTAATTTCCGGGAGGGATTGTCGGTTACTGAGTATGTTATTTCTTCGTACGGAGCGCGTAAGGGATTAGTTGATACGGCTCTCCGGACAGCTGATTCAGGATATTTGACCCGCCGCTTGGTGGACGTTTCTCAGGATGTCATTATTCGTGAGGTTGATTGTGGTACGGAGCGGGGAATTCCGCTGCGGAGCATGACTGCCGGTGAAAAAGTATTGATTCCGCTATCGGATCGTCTGTTGGGGCGCGTTTTGGCTGCCGACGTCGTCCATCCCGAAACTGGAGAAGTCATTGCCGAGCGTAATGAAGCGCTTTCTCAGGTGAGAGCCGATGAGCTTTACGGAGCGGGCGTTGAGGAGGTGATGGTTCGCTCAGGGCTAACCTGTGAGGCCACTCGCTCGGTGTGCCAACACTGCTATGGCTGGAGTTTGGCCCATTCGGAGATGGTTGATCTCGGTGAAGCGGTTGGGATTATTGCTGCTCAATCAATTGGCGAACCGGGAACGCAGCTCACCATGCGGACGTTCCACACTGGAGGAACGTTTACCGGTGAAATGGCTCCTCAAGTGCGGGCGAAGCGTGATGGAACAATCGAGTTGCCTGCGAAACTTAAGAGCCGTGCTTTTCGGACACGCCATGGTGAAGATGCACTAGTGCTAGAGGGGGCTACAAAGCTCGCTGTGAAGGGTGATACGGGTAAAAACCAGTCAGAGAATTTGCCCCAGGGAGCGATTCTATTTGTTAAGCAGGGCGATCGCGTCAGCAAAGAACAACTGCTGGCAGAGATGCCAACGTCTAGCCGCATTCGCAAGGTGACTGAAAAAGCTACCAAGGACGTCAACAGTGACCTCTCTGGGGAAGTCAAGTTTGCAGGCTTGGTACAGGAAGAGAAAATTGACCGGCAAGGAAATACAACTCGTTTGGCCCAGCGCGGTGGCTTGATTTGGGTGCTTTCTGGAGAAGTGTATAACTTGCCGCCGAACGCTGAACCGGTAGTCAAGAACGGCGATCGCATTATGCCAGGCAGTGTCATTGCAGAAACTCGCCAAGTGAGTGAACGCGGTGGTTTGGTGCGTATTCCTGAGATCCCTGAAGGCAAAGACGCTCGAGAAGTTGAGGTGATTACTGCTTCGGTCCTATTGGATCAGGCTGAAGTCAAAATGGAAAGCGCTCAGGGTGGTGAGCACTATGTTATCGAGACCGCTAACGGTCAGCGTTTTTCTCTGATTGCAACTCCTGGTACCAAGCTTGTCAACAATGGCGTGGTTGCCGAGATGGAAGAGAGTGCCTATCGCACGACCACCGGGGGCATGATTAAGTACTCTGGCGTGGAAGCGGCAAAGAAAGGCAAAGGCAAGCAGGGGTACGAAGTTACGAAAGGCGGTCAGCTGCTATGGATTCCCGAAGAGACCCATGAAGTAAACAAGGATTTGTCGCTACTTTTAGTGGAGGACGGTCAGTATGTTGATGCGGGTACTGAAGTTGTTAAAGACATTTTTTGTCAAAGCAGTGGCGTAGTCGAGGTAACTCAGAAAAACGATATTCTGCGCGAAATCGTGATTAAGCCAGGTGCACTGCACATGGTCGACAACCCAGAAGAGGTCATGGACCGGGACGGCACGATTGTGCCGCCAGGGGAAGAGCTCATGGCTGGGTTATCGACCGATCAGTTGACTTACGTAGAATTTGTTGAATCACCCGAGGGGCCAGCAATTCTGTTGCGGCCGGTTGAAGAATATAACGTACCGGATGAGCCGGACGTCCCGAGTCAGGATTCGACCAGTGATTCTGGTTGTCATATCCGCTTGCGGGCCATGCAGCGAATTTCCTTTAAGGATGGTGATCGCGTTAAATCTGTTGAGGGCCAAGAACTCTTGCGGACTCAGCTAGTGCTGGAAATTGGTGAAGAGTCTTCTCACCTTGAGGCTGATATTGAGCAGGTGCCAGACGAAAATAATCCTGACATCATACGCTTGCAGCTAGTGATTCTGGAAGCGATTATTATTCGTCGTGATGTTGTTGCTGATCAGACCCAAGGCAGCACCCTGACTCGGATTTTGGTTGAAGAGGGCCAGCAGATCGAACCGGGTGCAGTGGTCGCGCGGACTGAAATTCAGTGTAAGGAAGAGGGGGAAGTTCGGGGGATTCGCGAAGGAATGGAAGCCATTCGCCGAATTTTGGTAGTACGTTCGAATGACTTGTTACAACTTGAGTTGAACGGTCAGCAGCCCACGGTTGCGGTTGGTGATTTATTAGTTGATGGTAGTGAAGTTGCTCCAGGCATCGTCTTGGAAGAGTCTGGGCAAGTCACTGAGATTAGCGACTCGCACATCACTTTCCGGATAGCACGGCCTTATCGAGTGTCGACGGGTGCCGTATTGCACATTGAGGATGGTGACCTCGTGCAGCGGGGTGATAGCTTGGTGCTGCTGGTTTTTGAGCGAGCTAAGACCGGTGATATCATCCAGGGATTGCCGCGAATTGAAGAGCTTCTAGAAGCTCGGAAACCCAAAGAGGCTTGTGTGTTGGTGGAGCGGCCAGGGACTGCTGAAGTCGTCTTTACGGACGATGAAACAGCTAACGTTAAGGTTGTAGAAGCCGACGGTGTCGTCACTGAATATCCGTTGAGTCCGGGCCAAAACCTGTTGATCAATGATGGCCAGTATGTCAATGCCGGTGAGCCGTTGACTGATGGTCCGGCGAATCCACACCAGATTTTGGAAATCTTCTTTGAATACTACAAATCTCAAGGAGAAGGGATTCACGTTTCATCAATGAAAGCCCTGCAAGAGGTGCAGACTTTCTTGGTGAATGAAGTGCAATCAGTGTATCAGTCGCAAGGGGTCGATATCTCTGATAAGCATATTGAAGTGATTGTGCGTCAGATGACCTCCAAAGCCCGTGTCGAAGATGGTGGTGATACCACCATGTTGCCGGGTGAATTGATGGAGATTTATCAGATTGAGCAAGTCAATGAGGCGATGGCGATTACTGGCGGGGCACCGGCAGAATATACGCCTGTTCTGCTGGGGATCACAAAAGCGTCTCTGAATACCGACAGCTTTATTTCTGCGGCAAGTTTCCAAGAGACAACGCGTGTCCTGACAGAGGCAGCGATCGAAGGGAAATCTGACTGGTTGCGCGGTCTGAAAGAGAACGTGATTATCGGTCGTCTGATTCCTGCCGGAACGGGCTTCAATGCTTATGAAGAGCCAGCACCTAGCCTAGACACCGATGCTGGTGTGGGCTTTGAAGGGGCGATGATTGATGACGCCCTGGCGCGCGATGTGGTCCTTGATGATGAAACTGCCCGTAACTACAAAATGGAATCAGGGCTAGGCAATATTCTGAAAGACGACGAAATGGTCGGCTTTGTGGATAATGGTGAAGGTTCTGCTGAGAAATCTGGTGGAACTGCCGCGAATCAGAACCCTATTCTGGACGACGACAACTTGTTGATTGACGACAATAGTGACATTATCTAGCTCTAATTGGCAGAATTAATCACATGTATAAAAGCCAGCCCTCAATAAGGGCTGGCTTTTGTGTGTAAAGAACCGTCAACAGTTGCTGGGCAATGGTTTTGAATACGCTGCCAATAACTCGAAGCTAATCTGTTCTTAGCCGATCTCAAGGTGCCAATGGCTCATTCGAAAAGCACTTTTGTGGTTGCAAGAAATAGCCGATGAACCCGGTATTGACAATGTATTTGTTGGCAGTTGATCTCAGAGGCTCATTAATTTAAACCACCAATACGGCTGATGGGCCAGAAACGCACTACTGCTTTACCAATGATGTTATCTGCAGGAACGAAGGCATCGGGTTCCCAGGCATGACTATCAAAGCTGCTATTGCGGTTATCGCCGAGGACTAAATATGATTCGGGAAGAACGGTTTCTGGTCCCCAAGTATAGTCGGGTTCAGCCTTGATATAGTCCTCTTCGAGGGGCATACCGTTAATGAAGACGGTACCGTCTCGTACCTCAACTGTCTCGCCTGGCAGCCCAATAACGCGTTTGATAAAAGCGTCTTTACGTTGCTCTTCTTCTGGAAAGAGGCTTTCGGGAGGCCAAAAGACGATGATGTCACCTCTTTGCGGTGGGTTGAGGTGGTAGCTGATTTTTTCGACTACGAGTCGGTCATTGATCTCTAAAGTCGGCTCCATGGAACCGGATGGAATGTAGCGGGCTTCGGCAACAAAGGTGCGAATGCCGAGAGCCAGAATGATGCTCAAACCTAAGGTTTGGAGACCCTCGACCACAGGGTTGACTTTGTTCTCGGTCGTTTTAGCGTGGGAGGTTTCCGGCTGAGGCGGAGGCTGAGGGAAGTCAGTCATGTCAGGCACAGCGTCCGTGGCAAAGTCTTGAATTAATAACCAATCGATCATACTCGATTAAAAGTCTTTCGATGCGAGTAGATGCGAAGAGGGATAGACGAAATCTTGTTCGAGATGTTCGCTTCATCTCTGATACACCCAAACTGATGCGGCCTCGCTCCTCCAGCGATCGCCATCGTGAGTAGCCGTGATAAGCGAACGAGCAATGGCAGGTGAGTGATAATTAAAGCGGTAGAAACTGTTGTCCAGAGAAATTATTCTTGCTGCCTCCCATTCTGATTGAACCGCTCAAGACCGAGCATGTGACAGTAGCCATTTCAGATCTGCCCGGGCGTTTGCAGGGGACGGTGTTGGTGCAGCTGTCCGATTTTCATTTTGATGGTCGTAGTTTGCCGATCGCGATACTGCAGGAGACGATCTCCCGCTGCAATGCCATTGCTCCCGATCTAATTGTGCTCACAGGAGATTTTATTACCCATCATCCCCAAGATATTGAGGGCCTGACGCCTTATCTAAGTGAGCTACGTAGCCGTAATGGTGCTTATGCAATTTTGGGCAATCATGACAACTTGCATCCGCAGGCGCGGCCAATTGTAGCGGCAGGGCTCCAATCTGTTGGGATTCGTACATTGTGGAACGAAATCGCTTATCCATTGGGAGATGATTTGCCGTTGGTGGGTTTGGCCGATTTTTACTCGCGCTCTTTTACGCCAGAGGCCGTGTTTCAGCAATTGGACGAGCAATTGCCACGGTTGGTGCTTTCTCATAACCCAGACAGTGTGGCCTTGCTGAAGACATATCGAGCTGATTTGGTGCTGTCGGGGCATACCCATGGCGGGCAAGTAATTTTGCCGCGATTGGGGCCAGCACCAGCGCTGTTACAAACGTGGGGAGCAATCGTGCCTAAATGGATGAGGCCATTTTTACCGTTTTTGAAACAGGACTGCGATCGCTTATTTCGCAACTGGCAATGGTCGGCAGGGCTGCACCAAGTGGGCTCTACGCAGCTTTATGTCAATCGAGGGCTGGGCAGCTATTTTCCTGGACGGTGGCGCTGCCCGCCGGAAATGACGGTGCTTCGCTTGGTTTGTGCTTGAGTTGAGGGACTGGTGAGATTTTAGAGGTTAGGTGGAGCGATGTTGGGCGATCGCTTGTTGGATGGTAGTAATTTGTTGTGTCAGGCGATCGCTGTTAAGTAATTCACGAGCAGTTTCAATGCCATCGGTGAGGCTTGGTGTCACGCCGCTGCGCCAGAGATAGAAACCGCCATTCCACAGTGCAATCGATTGCAGATGAGTGGGTTTACCGTTCAACGTGTCTTGCAAGGTGGATAAGTATTGGGTTTCTGTTTCCAATGGGGTTTCACTAGAAGTGCCAAATCCGTAGTCACGGGCATGGAGTACTAGACGTTCTTCGCCTGTCGGGGTATGAATGCCGATGATCGCCGCTCGGGCGCGGGGTAGATCGGAACTGCCTTCTAAGCCTTTGACAGTCGTGAAGTGCGGTATACCAAGGGCGGATAAGGTGCCTTGGGCGAGCCCCTCGGTGGGGGGATGTACATAGCCGACGATAACCTGACAGTCACCAGCGTAGGGACACCACATCAGCTCAAGGGTCGCTTGGGGCGGTCGTTTGCCAATTTGTTCGCGATAAGGAACTAAGCTTTGAGCGGCAGGGAAGTGATCGGGCAGGTGTAGATACCCAAGGTTGGTTTGCTCGAAAATGGTCTGGATAGCCGTTAGCGGGAGCCCCGTCCAGTCAATCCCGATCGCCTGCCAGATATCCATTAATGGCAAACCATATTTGGTGGGCATGCGGTTGCCCCCGTGGAGTACTACAGGGCAGCCCACCGCTGCTAATATCAGCGCCACGAGAGGCTGGGCGGGTGCTGTACGCGATCGCCCGTCATAGGGTAGCCCAAAGACTAAAGCTGGATAGTTAGCGCTTATGGGCTGTAGCGTTGGTCCCAGCTGAGCGAAGGCATCCAAAAAGCCGGCCAACTCAATCGATTTAGGCCGTTTGATGCGATGGGCGATCATGAATGCCCCAATCTGGGCTGGTGTGGCCTCTCCCGACAGCATGAGCTGGGCTGCCTGAGCCGCTTCTTGGCGAGTGAGCACTTCAGAGGTGTGCTGACCGCTGCCGACTTTTTTGAGCAGATCGCGAAAGGCATTACTCATAGGAACTCAGGTAACTGACGAATTATCTACAGACATTAATTCAGTCAGCGGTGACTGCGGTAAAAAGATGGCGCCCCGCTCTTGTACTAATTGGCAAAAGTTCTGTATAAGCGGAATCCGGAGGCGATCGCTCGTCGTGACGAGCACCACTTTGCGGGTGAGCTGAGGCGCCTCAGTGGAGCGAATCGCTAAAGTCGGATCCCGCCGACTTTCGGTCAGCGCTGACTGCGGGAGCAAGGCGGTTAAATTACCTTGGCGCACGACCCCCCGAAACGCATCTAAAGTGTTTAACTCTAGTGCTGTTTGGAGTTCGCCACCACTTTCGGCAAATTGATCTTGAACCAAACGCTGCATGCCATAGCCATCTTTGAATACAACTTGGGGATATTGGGCTAAAGCTGACCATGGCACTTGCTCATAGGCTGTGAGGGGGTGATTAGCCGCCATCAAGATTTCAACGGGTTCCTCATATAGGGGCTGCACATTCATGTCAGAACTGGTGGTCAAGCGTTCGTTGTCCATCACGACCGCGACATCGACTAGGCCATCGCGTAAAACCTTAATGGAGCGATCGCTGCCCAGGGCTGTAACCCGCAGTTGCACATGGGGATTGCTTTGACAAAACTGCTGTAATACTGGCGGCAAGAGATGGGAGCACACCGATTGGATCGCAGCGATGCAGAGTTCCGGTTGTTTGCCCGCCATCAAATCAGCGATTTCACGACTGACCTGTCGCCAGTCTTGGCAGATCCGACGGGCTTTGGGCAACAGGGCCTCGCCAGCAATGGTGAGGGTGATCGGGTTGCCCCGGTGTAGTAGCGGGGCGTCTAAATCGGTCTCTAATGCTTGAATTTGCCGACTGATGGTTGATTGGGTGACACCACAAGCTTGAGCTGCTCTTTGAAAGCTGCCGGTTTCCGAGACGGATAAAAATGTTTCGAGCTGCTCTATGCGCATTTGAAAGGAATCTGCTGCAGGGTTCCCAAGAGTCTTCGGGTTGGGAAGGTGAATATACCTTCTGTTAGCAGATACTGCTATGCCACTTGGTAGCAAGTATTGCTAAATCACACTCCAGTTCGATTGGGGTGGCGAAATTAGGGGTGAATCAGTCAAAGTTTCGGCTCTCGGAAACAGTTTGGTTCGACCGTTATGACTGCTCTGAGGCTGATCGTGGCATCACGTAGAGCACTCCGGAGATCCAAGTCAAGATGACGGCAACCCAAAACAAGACTGTACCGATTTGGCTGCCGGGTGATGGCAAAGGTGCCAGCAGGCAAGCGATCGCCGCAATCTGAACGACCGTTTTAGTTTTGCCCCAAAGGTTGGCCCCGGGTATGGTCTGGGCTTGAAAAGTTGGATTGACTCGCCAACCTGAGATCGTCAGCTCGCGCACCAAAATTAAAAAGACGCCCCAGGCCGGTACTCGCCCCAGCTCAATGAGGGCCAGGAGGGGAGCAAAGACTAGCAGCTTATCTACGAGCGGGTCTAAAAATTTGCCGAGTTCAGTCACTTGATCGAGGCGGCGGGCCAAGTACCCATCGACCCAGTCGGTACTGGCGGCCAGTAAAAAAATACCTGTAGCCCACCAGGCGTGCTGGGGCGTTGGTTCCAGCAACAGTGCTAATACGAGGGGTGCCCCCAACAGTCGCGAAACAGTAATCCAAGTCGGCAAATTCATAATCAAAATTCCTAGACCCAAGCACCGCTTTGACGCTTGAGCCCTGAGTTAATTCGGCCAAGAACCGTGTGGTTTGGCGATACCTAATAGGTAATCTTAGGCGACTGATAGCCTAGCGGTTCTAAATGAATAGTGACGCGAGTGGGCCCGAATTTTTCTTCGAGGATGGCTTCAACGTGTTCGGTGATTTCGTGGGCGTCTTTGAGATCGCGAGGTTCGACGATGAGATGCATGTCGATGAAAACTTGCCGTCCCAACAAGCCCCGCGATGCAACGCGATGGCAGTTAACGACCCCGGGCACGCGCATGACTTCAGTGTGAATGGCTTCTGGGGCGATCGCCATCTCATCCACTAGCCAAGGTAGATTGTCGCGCAGCACTTCCCAGCCACTTTTGAAGACCAATAGCGCGACTGGAAAGGCCATGACCAAATCGAGCCACTGCCAGCCCAGCCATACGCCGACCAGGCCGCCAATCACAGAGATGGTAATCCACACATCGCTCATGGTGTGATGGGCATCGGCAATGAGAATTTTGTTGCCCAGTTTGAGGCCGACCCGCCGCTCGTAAAAGGCTACGGCCATGTTGATGCCCAACACGATCAACATAATCCAGAGGGCGATCGCCGACATCTGGACGGGCTCTCCCCCTGAAATGATGCGTTCCCCCGCATTTTGCAAAATCTCAAAACAGGCAATGCCGAGAAAAGCCGCAATGCCTAACGCGCCAACGGCTTCATACTTTTGATGGCCGTAAGGATGATCGCGATCGGGCTGTGGCGAGGCCAGTTGATTGGTCACCAAGCCCAACACGTTATTGGCACTGTCGGTCACGCTATGTAAGGCATCCGCCAGCAAACTCAGCGACCCCGTCCAAAATCCGACGAGTGATTTCAAGACCACCACGAGGAGATTGAGCACCAGCGTGATGACCAACACCTTGCGAACGGCCTGGCGATGATCAAGAGCTTGATGGTGCTGGGAGATGTGAGCAGGGGGATTAGAAGTCACGATATAGAGCTCAAAGCGTCTGCTGTGCTACCAGCCATTAACTCAGCGAGCTTTCACAGCAGCTTTGCCGTCACTATACTCTGGAACTTAAGCGGGGGTGCTAATAACCTCAACTGTTGCCAAGCCGACACGGACTAAACGCTGAGAGGCACCCGGACTTCCTCACCCAAACAAATGCCCATCGCGCGGGCGGTTTTGACTAGGGTGCCGTGGGGGTCAACGGCTTGATAATGGGCGATCGCACTCTTGATCGGCACGCTCACGACCTGACGATTTTGCCAACTGACCATGCGGTCGTAACAGCCTTCGGCAATCAGGTCGGTTGCGGCGACCCCAAAGGCCGTTGCGGTGAGTCGGTCTAACGGCGATGGGAGCCCGCCCCGTTGTACGTGACCTAGTACTGTCACTCGGGTTTCAGCCTCAGTGCGCGTGGAGATGTTATCGGCTAAATATTGGCCGACCCCACCCAAGCGACACTGACTGAAAGCATAATCATTCGTGATCTTTTCGCCGTTTTCATTGCAGACGGCCTCAGCCACGAGCATGATGGCGTAGTTGCGACCTTTCTGTTGTAGCGATGTGATGTGATTGCAAATGCGATCCATCGAATACTGAATTTCAGGAATCAGGATGATGTCGGCACCGCCCGCAATCCCGGCGCTGATGGCGATGTGTCCGGCATCCCGCCCCATGACTTCGAGAATCATCACGCGGGAATGGCTGGCCGCTGTGAAGTGCAGGCGATCCACAGCCTCGGTGGCGATGTTGACCGCTGTGTCAAAACCAATAGCTCGCTCAGTGCTGCCCAAGTCGTTATCAATGGTTTTGGGAATCGCGACTAAGTTGATGTTGCCTTGCTGGGCCAAGCGGCGCAAAATTGCCAGACTGCCATCACCGCCAATACCAATCAGGGCGTCGAGCCCGAGCTGGTGATAGCCTTCAATGATTTCTTCGGAGCGATCGCCAATGCTGCCATCGGGCATCGGGAATGCAAACGGATTGCCTTTGTTGGTGGTGCCCAACATGGTGCCGCCTTTGACCAACAAATCGTAATCGTCGGGTACGCGAGTTAAGGGCAGAAACTCAGGAGGACGCTGTAAAAGTCCATGGGTGGCGCGTAAGATGCCGTAGACTTCCCAGCCGTAAGTATCGACTGCGCGATGAACGACCGCTCGAATAGCAGCGTTGAGCCCGGCGCAATCACCACCACTCGTCAAAATTCCGATGCGTTTGATATTTGCCATGGCGCTTATTCTCCATCGATACTCTGAATATCGTCTCGATATAGAAAACTCGGAGTTTCTAAAACCTTTTTTTCAGATTTCTGTGAATAAATACTGCGTGATCGGGGAGTGGCTTAGGCGCGTGGAAAACGTTGCCCTGTCAGGCTAAAGCCGGTGTTTTCAACTGTTTTAGTCTCGACTCCTGACGACTCCAATCCATCAACTAGGGCCGAGATAAATACTTTGCAAGGGTGGGCATTGCGGCGCGGAATTCCGGCTTTGAATCAGAGAATATATTTTGGCCTAGAGACGGTATCGGGGACTAACCGGGGCCAGAGCAGAAGGATGATCAGATTGCGAGAGACAAGCCTGACATGCTGAAACTGTTATTAATGCGTCATGGCGAATCGACCAGTAACCGCGATCGCCGCATGGCTGGACAAGATGACGCGCCGTTGACGGCCCAGGGCCATCGCCAGTGCCAGCAGTTAGCGACCTGGCTATATGACCAGGGCTGGCAGCCGACTCACATTTACAGCAGCCCGCTTTGCCGAGCGGTGGAATCCATTGATCAATTGCTGCAACCTTGGCAGTGGCAGCTGCCCGACCGCCAGAAAGCGGATAGTCCGCTAGCCGTGATCGCGCTCCCAAGCGAGTCACCAATGCAGCCCCTCTCGGCTCAGGGCGAGCATCAGC
>CAZFWL010000042.1:0-11163 GCA_964522775.1 uncultured Halomicronema sp. | reverse complement strand
ACAGCGGTCAGAGCAGTGAGAGTTAAGGCGATAGCTTTCATGGTTTGAACTCCTTCGTCACATTGGCGACTGATTCATCTTGAGTTCTATAGTCGGGCTCTCTCCTGAGGTCTCCCTGACCGCTAAATAAGCGATTCTTAATCGCTTCCTGAGAAAACTGAGGACTCACCTGCTTTCCCCTGAGTATCAGTGATGCCGCTCACATAGTAAGGCGATCGCGCTTGCAAAAGCTCATTTCACTGGGTGGTGTCGCGCGACGATGAACAAATATTCCTATCTACTGGGTCGCACTCAGACGCTCAACCACACACCGATCCGCTGATAGCGATGCCTCCCGCAATACAGAAGTTTACGGAAGACGATAAAGCCATCTTCGTTAACGACAGGATGATGTTAGTCAAAAAACTAACAACTAAATGGAGCTAAGCGGATTCGAACCGCTGACCCCTTGAATGCCATTCAAGTGCTCTACCAACTGAGCTATAGCCCCGCATAATGCGAGTATGATCATGCCCTGTGAGGGGCACTAGCGTCAAGCACTACAAAGAAATTAACGCTGACGAAGGAATGAACGCGTTAGAGTCAGAAGCAGACCGATCGCTCCACTTTGACTGTGCCTATGACTGCTTCTGATCCGATGACGAACCCACCCGTTGACGTCGAAAAATTGGTGATGCAGCTCCGCCAAAAAGAGGGCTCTTGGGTCGAATGGGGCCAAGCGTGTCAAGCCTTGCAAAAGTCAGGCTTGAAGCCTCAAGAAATCTTTGAACAAACTGGGTTTGAACCACCCCAACAGAATCAAATCATTGTAGCGGCTCAAGTTTACACTTCAGTGGTGGCCGCAAACGCTTCTGAAGCTGTTCAGTCTCATTTTGGGATACGAGGCAGCGATATTTTGTACGAACTGCGCATTTTGGCGCAGCGCGATCGCGCCCGTGCGGCTGAACTAGCTCTTCAACAAGGTCTTGACGCTGACACGATTAAAGACGTTGCTAAAGCCCTGAAAGAATACGCGTACTTCAAAGAGCCACCCTCTGGGTTCAGCGATACTGCTGGCGATGCTGTGGCCTACACCTATTGGAAACTAGCTCGCCAACAATCAGATTTGGCCGCGCGATCGCGGCTGATTGCCCAAGCTCTGCGGTTTGCGACGAGCGATTCAGCCCGTCAACAAGTTGAGTCATTGCTTACAGACTTAACCGTGGTGAAGTCGCGTCCCGCGCCGACGCTGCCTACCTATCGCCTGGAAACCGATTCCGAGCTGCCCTTAGTCATTCCTTTGGTGGGTGCGTTACCCCTCAGTCCTCAAGACTGGCAAGCCGTCCCTGTCATTGAACCGGAAGAGCCGTTCGGCATTGTCAAGGCTGCTGGACCAGCAGCTTGGGTTCCCATTCCGGGTTGGCAGGTGATATTGCAAGCCGAAGACCCGATCGGCATTTTGGCCAAACCCGCTCAGTTGCCCAATGTACAAAATCCTGACAATCCTGAAACGGTACTGCTAGTGTGCGATCGCGCCCAGCGCGACTGGGATGCCGACAGTTATTTCTTCACTGAACAAGACGATGAGGTCAAGGTGGAATGGCTGCCGGAACCTAGCGATCGCAAGCTCATCGGCAAATTACTCGTCGTCTTGCGGCCCAAACGTATTCTTGATGAAAACTACACTCGCGAACTCATGCAGTTTGACGACTAGGGAGTAGCGATTTCCTGAGATTGCTTGCTTTCCCCATCCACTCATCGACTCATCTACCCATCCACTCCCCTCTTCCATGCCTCTCGAACGCCGACTTTCCCGCGCCATGTTTTTAGAAAACGAAGTTGTCGAACTCAGACAGCTTTGTCTAACCCCAGGTCGCATGTTTGAACCCGGTAAATATATTGTTGGCGAGCTACCCGACATCGCTTTTGAAATGGGTTTGGTTGAAAAACTCCCGCCGGTACGGGGGCAAAGCGAAGAAATCGGCGATCCGCCAGATCATACCTAGCGGGCCAGGTTGGACTAACCATGGAGTTTTGCTCAACGCCCGTGAGGCATGGCCTCCGGCAAAACGATCATGGCATCACCGAAAGAATAGAAACGATAATCTTCGCGCACGGCCTCAGCGTAGAGGTCGAGTAGACGTTGGCGACCAATCATCGCACTCACAAGCATCATCAGGCTGGATTCTGGCAGATGAAAATTAGTCATGAGCCCATCCAACACCCGCCACTGATAACCGGGGTAGATAAAGAGATTCGTTTTCCCTTGGAAAGGCTGCAGCTCGCTCGTTTGAGCCGCTCCTTCGAGAGCACGGGTGACAGTAGTACCGACAGCAATCACCCGTCCACCATTGGCTTTAGTTTGACGAATTTTCTCTACCGTGGCGGCGGGCACATCGAGCCATTCCGCATGCATGGTGTGGTCGGTGATGGTTTCCGCTTCTACAGGACGAAAGGTGCCGACACCCACATGCAAAGTAATAAAAGTGCGATCAATACCTCGCGCTTCCAGCTGGGCAAACAGTTCGGGTGTAAAGTGCAGTCCAGCGGTGGGGGCGGCAACCGCACCTAACTTTTCCGCGTAGATGGTCTGGTAGCGATCGTCGGGAGCAGTGGACTCAGTGATATAGGGCGGCAACGGCATTTTGCCGAGGCGATCGCACACCTCATAAAACGACTCTCTCCCTGGAATCGTGAACTTCAGAATGCGACCATTCGTTTCGGGGTCAGAGGCAACGACATCCGCAATCAGAGTCGGCTGATCTAAATTCTCGCCAAAGTGAATCTGGGCTCCAGGCTTGAGGCGCTTGCCCGGCTTCACCAAGGCGAGCCATTCCAGAGACGCCCGTTCTTCGAGCAGTAAAATTTCCACCGCTGCTCCTCCGACTTTTTGGCCAAACAGGCGAGCAGGCAAGACTTTGGTATCGTTCAGCACGAGTAAGTCACTGGGCTGAAGTAAGGAGGGGAGATCGTATACATGACGATGCTCGTGCCCACAGGCTGAAGTGATGGTTAGCAAGCGAGCGTGATCACGGGGCTCGACAGGGTTTTGGGCAATGCGGTCCGGCGGTAGGTGGTAATCGTAAGCCGAAAGTTGGAAGTCAGGATTATCGGAAGCACCCATGGATTTCGCTGAATTGGGTAGAACCCCCATGGTAATGCGCGGAGTTTCCCAGTGTCTAAAGCGACAGAAAATCGAGAGTATGTAGATGTCAGCACCCACCGGAGGGTTCCAAGATGGATTACATCTATCACCTCGCCAACGCTAGTTTAACCCTTCGAGTTGTCGAACACTTACTGCACAAGACCGAGCTGCCTCTTTCCTGGATTACCGTGATTCATCAGATTGACGGTTGGGTTATCAAAGTCAGAATGAACGACGGTATCGAAGAAGCGACGGCTGAAGATTTTCGCGCTTATTTAAATGAACTGGGCATTGTCCACGAGCCTAATATCCGTCTTCGGATGGCCCTGTGGGCGTTGGAAACGGGCCAGTCTCCTGTTGATGTGATGCGTCGCTACCAAGTTGCAGTGGTTTCCCACGGCAAGCCTGAGCGAGAAGAAATTGAAGCGTTTCGCAATCAGTTTGTGATGGGATTGGGTTACTGCCCAGAAACGCTTGCTTAAAGAGTTACGTGGCAGTGGTTTTGTCTCTCTTCCCCAGCGCTCCGCTTTTCAGTTGAAAAGCGGAGCCTTTTTTATGGTTTCAATACAGGCCTCCCTGCATCATTGGCATGGTCGCTCACTTAAGGCTTAGCTTTAATCAAGCTCATCACAGCGGCAGCGGTTAATCGGGTTAGCGCGTTTGCCTAGGTCGTTTAACTTCTGAGATCGCCCTGATCAGCTTCATCGTCTACGAAGAACTTCGCTGACAAATGTGGATACAGTTACCGCTAGTGGGTTGAGCTAACGATCGGAGTAGAGTTAGGCCTAGGCCGTTCTAATGCTGACAGGAGCGCGAATTATATTGGGAAGCGAAAGTCACCGCCTAGAATAGACCTAGTCAAATGGGATGACTGATATGAGCCCAAATCAACTGAACAAAGCGCTAATCAAAATTGTGGGGTTGGGCTGGGCTGCTTTTGCGATCACGGCGATCGCAATTCGAGTCGTCTTTGCGGCCCCGGATGTCGTCTTGCTCGTTGATCGCAGCTATTGTGAACCGAGTGATTGGGCAGTGGTTGCCGACACCTATCGAGAACTGTATCAACAGGACCAGCGCGGACAAATCAATTTAGAGGGGGTCATTCTTTTCAGCGACTTGGGTGAAGAAACCAGTGAACCGCTAACCCCTGAAGCTTTTAGCAGTCTTAATACCTATGGTCAGTCGAGTCCTGATCGACAAACAGAATTAGCGGCTCAATATCCCAATGCTCAGCTGTTGGAATGCCCATAATCTCAGTCACAATTGGGCAAGGTCATCACCTCACTGTAAATATCGTTAGCCCTTTCAGGATTCTCATCGGAACGACTGTAGGCTTTAAGCAGTCAGTCAGTTTGGTCTGTGTCGCCTGGGCGGGGGGAATGAGCAATGTCACAAGGATTTTCGCGGCGTCATTTTTTGCAAGCCACGGGGGCAACATTGGCGGCGTTGGGCTGGTCGCACATGGATATCATGCGCCAGGGAGATCGTTATGGCCGCGCCTGGGCACAATCAACGCCTCGCAAGCTCGCGTTACTGGTAGGCATTAACGATTACCCTCGGGAAAGCCGGTTTGCCCCCTTGAATGGCTGCGTTAACGATGTCGAGCTGCAATACTACCTGCTGGTGCATCGATTTGGCTTTAACCCGCGCGATATTGTCAAACTGACGGATGAGCAAGCCACCCGTGAAAGCATTTTGACCGCCTACGAGGAGCACCTCATCAAACAAGCCCAACCCGGCGATGTTGTTGTGTTTCACTTTTCGGGTCATGGCTCCCGTGTGTTAGACCCCGACCAAGACTTTGCCGATGGTTTAAACAGCACCCTAGTCCCTGTTGACAGCCCCCTGCCAGAAGACTTTCCTCGGGGCGGCGGCCCAGTGAACGACATCACCGGACACACCATGTTTTTGCTGGGCAGCGCGATGCCCACGGAAAACTACACCGTAGTACTGGACAGTTGCCATTCCGGTGGGGCTAAACGCGGCAACTTGACCATCCGATCGCGGGCCGGCGGCAGTGGCTTATCTATGAGTGATGAGGAACTGGCCTATCAGACAGAATGGCTCTCTCGCCTTGACCTGAGTCCTGAAGAATTTATCGAGCGGCGACGGGCTGGCATTGCCAAGGGAGCCGCGATCGCCTCAACGCGGCGCGAGCAATACGCCGCTGACGCGCCCTTTGCTGATTTTTATGCCGGTGCGTTTACCTTTGTGCTGACCCAATACCTGTGGCAACAGACAGGGGAATCACCCTTAACCGGAGCGATCGCAAACGTGGCCCGCACGACCACCAAGCTATCGTTCAGCAATCAAGAACCGCAGTTTGAGATCCAGCCCGGCAGCAACTTTGATCGCCAGCCGTTGTATTTTGTCCCGAAGATTGCCACCCCTGCCGAAGCCGTCGTGACTAACATTGCCGGAGGCGAAGTAGAAATGTGGCTTGGCGGCGTCGATCCCAATAGTTTAGAAGCCTTTGATGCCGGTGCAGTTTTATCTGGGGTGGATGCTCGGGGTCAAGCACGAGGCCTAGTGCAACTGACCACCCGCGACGGTTTGACCGGGCGGGGACAATTAGTTGACGCCGATAACTTACCCTCGGGCTCGCTGCTCCAAGAACAGGTACGCGGCATTCCTACGGATGTCCAATTGCGGATTGGCCTTGATGAATCGCTGGGAGCCGATACCAGCAATGCTCGCACCGCGCTGGAGGCTATTCCAGGAGTAGCAGCCGTTCCCCTCGGGGGCGACGAAGTACATTACATTCTTGGGCGCATGACCGCTGCCTATCGTCAGGAGTTGGCTGGCCAACCCAATCTCCCAGCTGAGGGAGCGATCGGATTATTTTCCCAAGGCCTTGATTTGGTGCCCAACGCCTATGGCAATGCAGGAGAGTCGATTGCCGCAGCCATTGAGCGGTTACGTCCAAAACTTCGGTTGCTACTGGCCGCGCGTACAGTCAAACTAGCGCTGAATCCGGGCACTTCTCGCCTCAACCTTGACGTGTCAATGTTTGACGAGGTGGGCACCCAAATTTTAGGTAAGGTCGTGGCCGTGCGCGGCACAAATACGGCACCCGCCCCCCGTCCGACCGTGCCACAGGTCCAAATCGGTCAGGGACTCCGCTTTGAGATTCAAAATCGAGAAGACCAAGATTTATACCTGAGTGTGTTGGTGATCGATGCCGAAGGCATTATGTCAGTCATTTTTCCCAATCAGTGGACGGCGTCTGTTGCCGCCACCCTATTGCCCGCTAACACCACGTTGCAGTTACCCAAGCCCAGCGATAGCTTCCGACTGGTAGCACAACCGCCCATCGGCACGACTGAAGTGCTCGTGGTTGCCAGCACGAATCCACTGAATAATGCGCTGCAAGGTTTACAGGCGATCGCGAACAATGTAGGCGTGTCACGAGGTCCCGTAGGCATTGAAGACCCCAATGAGGTCATTGACGGCCTATTAGCCGATATTAGCGACGGCACTCGGGGGACCGGTAATACGGCCACGCGATCGGTTAGAGTTTCGCAACTGGCCGCACTATCCATCACCTTCGATACGATTTAGCGCCGCCAGATAGACACAGTTAAACCGCAGTTTGTCGAAGTTCGAGCTGAGCGCTAGGCCTCGGACAGACATTTGGCCGTTCAAATTCATACCGCAGACGAGGCATCGGTACCCTCAGACCCAGTCAAATGTAGCTCGCTATTATGAAGATTCGATGAGTCAATAATCAAGATTCTGCAAGCTCGATTAGGGGCATCAACGTCCAGATTTCAGTGTTTCCACGGACTGGATTCATTGTTGAACGTCCGGGCTAGCCATCAAAATTTTAGAAGAGATGATTAAGCGCGATCGCATCTACCGCTAGAGTCATCTCAGCACGGCACAATAAAATCGACCATACCCGACTCAGTGATAAACCGACCTTAACGGACGGTGCATGTTGTTTACAGGATTCACTTAACCGGTCTTCCGCTGCCCCATCCAGCCTGACTTCACCAGGTCCGGCGTACTTATGTGGTTCGCAGTTTTGAACCCTTGATTCGGTCAAACCATGCCAAACTTAGTCTTATTTATTCTGGAAATATGAAGTCAATCGCTGATCTTGAGCAATGGCTTGCAGAGTGTGACGCTGAGCTTGAGCAAGGCTGCAACACTGCAGAAATTTGGCAACAGCGCAGCTTTTGTCTTGCACAGTTAAAGCGCTATCCAGAAGCCATCCTGAGCTTTCAACAGGCGCTCACCCTAGATCCGGATAATCCTCGGGTGTGGTGCAACTATGCCAGTACCTTAGCCGCGACTAGGCAACTGACCGATGCGGTGTATGCCTATGATCGGGCACTGGACTTGGCACCTGACTACGCGAATGTGTGGCGGCGGCGGGGTAAGGTGCTGTACCACCAAAAAGAATATGTTCGCGCGATTGAAAGCTACGATCACGCGCTTGCGCTAGAGCCGACGGATGCCCGCCTATGGTACGGCAAGGGACTAGCCGCTTATCACTTAGGACAGCTTGTCCAAGCAATCGAATTGTTTAAGATGGCGATCGCTAACGAGCCAAATAGTCCTGAAGTCCATATCTCCCTCGCTTACGCCCTGATTGATAACAACCAAAAGAGCCAAGCTCTGGCTTATTTACAGCCCTGGGTGACAAAGGGTGTGCAAAACGAGCGGCTATTTCAGTGCTACGCGTATTTGCTTGACCAGCGTGGCGATCATGACGAAGCGCTGTATTACTTAGAACAAGCCTGCGAAATTAATCCTGACAATGTTGATTTCTGGTTTCATCGAGGCATTGTGTTGACACGCCTCAAACGGTTACCAGAGGCTCACGAAATCTTTCGAGAGGTGCTCATGCGCCGGGCCGATAAATCGGATGGCTGGTTAGCGTTGGGATTGGTATTACGCCATTTATGTGAACCAGAAGCAGCGATCGCGGCTTTTGATAAAGCGTTAGCACTATCGCCTAGCCATCCCCTTGCTTTCTTTCATCAAGCCAGCTGCTATGCCGCACTTGGTCGCGATGATTGGGCTGCCGAGCATCTGCGACGGGCACTATCTCTAGATGCGCAAACCTATCTACTCAAAGCCCAACGCGATCCAATCTTGCAAGGACTAGAACAGCGCTTTTTACCGACCGCAAGTGCGGGTTAGGCGGCGTCTGAAACAGCTATGGAAGCCTGCATGCAGTCAGTTAGATGTCGTATGGGCTAAATCATATTGCCGTCCTCGCCATGTCTTGGGCGTGCGCAGAGACGACATCCAGATCCGCAACACCGCAAGCGGATCCGCCAGTGGCGACAACCAAAAGATCCAACGATTGGGAGATTGGCTCAAGTCATAGGAAGGCAAGATAGCAAATTGCAATGCAATGCGAGCAGCAATCAAACTTGCATTAAGTCCCAAGCTGAGCTGGATGGGAAGAGTCGGTTGTGACGCGCTAACGCCCCATAAAAGCAGTGGCAAACTGAGCCAAGGCAACCCCTGTACACAGGTCAAAAACCATAAATCTCCCCAAATCTGCCCCCGCGAGGAAGCATCTTTTAGATCCAGCGATCGCCCCCATTCCTTCCAGGTTTCAGCCCATCCTTCATACATACGGACTTTGAGCAGGTTTGCACCATCCCAAAACCCAACCTTGGCACCCGCTTTAGCCGCTTGGCGAGCTAAAGTCACGTCATCGCAGAAAGACAGGCGGGCGCTGGTATAGCCGTCTAGCTGCTGTAACAGCTGGCGACGACAGAGAAAGCATTGACCATTCGCCATCACCCGCTCCGCCCCACTTTCGGACGCGCCTGTGGGGCCAAATCGATACACCAACGTCATCAACAGCGCAGGCTGCAGCCAAATTTCGCCCAACCCTTTCAAGATAAAACGCGGCGAGAGTGAGACCAGGTCGTATTGCTCGGCGGTAGCAGCGGCAATCAGTGCCGCCACAAGTCCAGGCTGCGGTTGTGTATCAGCGTCGAGGCCCAAAACCCAGGTACTCTCGGTCGCACTTTGTAGGTAGCCATAGTGGAGTGCCCACGGTCGCCCCACCCAATCAGCTGGCAGCGGATCATCGGTCAACAAACGAATGCGAGGATCAGTTTCCTGAGCCTTTTGCACAATTTCGCGAGTGCCATCGGTGGACCGACTGTCCACCACCAGCACTTCTCGCACTTCTGCTGTCTGTTCTGAAAGTCCAGTCAAACATGGAGCTACGCGGAGCGCTTCATTTAAAGTAGGCACGACTACACTGACTTGCCCCGCTTGTTCCGGCGTCATGGTTCGAGGCTGCAACGGCGGGCGACGAGTTGGTCCTTTTAGTAACCGGGCCAGCAACACCATGACAGCAGGCAGTTGCACAGCAAACAGGCATAGCGAGATCGCACTGCTGAGCACCTCCAGAGAAACAGAAGAAAACATGCAGATTAGTTGAATTAGCGATTGGGGAAATTATTTCGAGACACCAGCCGGAGTGGAAACCATCTCCACCAGCGGCATCTGTGACTGCTGAGCGGCATCATCTGCATCGGAGGTGGCAGACTCAGGCGCAAACCACCAGCAAGCGATCGCGGGCGCCGCGCCCACAGCAATGCCCAAAAAGATGGGGATATAGATGCCGCCACCAACACTCATGAACATCGCGAAGCTGAAGTTGGCTAAATACATCACTAACGGCACCATCAGCTGCTCACGGTTCAAATGCTGCAAGCGCTCGTTGCGATGCCAAAAAATGGCCGCTACTGACATGAAGACGGCACCCGTGACGAACCAGCCTGCAAAATTTTCATAAGGCATGCCAAAAAAGGCTCCTGGTTGATGCCAATACCAAAACGGCATGGCCGTTTGGCTCATGGCGGGGTCGAGCACAAAATCCCAAGACATGAGCAGCAGAGCCCCGGTTGAGATCGCGGCCAGCTGCCGTACCCAAGTCACACGCTCCCCGAGCAAACCACCTCGCGCTAGCAAGTAAGCCGATACACCCACATAAAACCAGGAAAGTGGAATCGTGAACGGGACTAGTCCAGCAATTTTGTACCCCAGGCCGTTTAAGTAGCTGTAATCGCCAAAGGGAAAACCAGTACTTGTGCCTGACAACTCACTGGAGAGGGAAATTGCCAGCGCCGGAATCATGAATGCTAACCAGGCTTGCCACCCATAGGAACGGCGGAGGTACAGCGCGACAGCTACCGTCCCGAGCAAAATGTAAACGACACCACCACCCGCCATGCTCCAGCGATAAAGCGTTGCACCAGCGGGCAAGTAATCCAATATTTCGGGATGGGGCATCACCCACAGTAACCCTGCCAGCCCAAATGCCATAGACAGCACATGTCCCCACAAGCACCACTTTTCAATGCGCATCAACCGAGTCATGTTCGAATCAACCTCTAACTGCGTGGTCAGTCGCTTTCATCCGCCGAAGCCAGAAACCTGCAACATTTCTTATCGAGATCGTGCCCCACTTATTTGGTTTTGTAAAGTTTTCTGAAACCTGAAGGGCACTGACATAACGATACTGACCTTTTTACCCTAAAGGACGAGTGGCTGCTGTGAGTGACGAACTTTGCTGTGTACCTCGTGGATTGGAGGGTCAACGACGCTCTTTAGCGTTGATCGCCATCAGAACGGAGACAAGTCTCACACCCCCTGTTATCCCTAACCCCTCGTAAATTTCGCCGCAAGGATTCCTGTTCGAGCAAGTTCATTCAGGGTTGATACCACGCACATTGCCCTCAACCTTGGAGCAACGCGATATCTCAATGGCACTATGCTGAGCCGCGTCTCTAAGCAATTTTCGTTAAGAATGACCCCAAACTTCTATAGACTGAGCCTTGGGCAAGAGGCCTACCTGTCTGGGTGTCGGCGCAGATATTTTTGAGGAGATGGTGAGCAACGATGATCTTCGTGTGGTTGGTAGGGGCGATCGCGCTACTGGTATTAATCGGCTGGCTCGGTTTGGAATGGCAATATCGACAACGCGCTGGGAATCGTCTCGCCTTTGCCGCTGGGCAGTGGAATATCGAAAAATATGAGACTGGCCATTATCAGATTGT
>CAZFWL010000041.1:0-11172 GCA_964522775.1 uncultured Halomicronema sp. | reverse complement strand
TACTCGTAATGGTCAGCCTCAGTTGACGTCAGCACAGCTAAACTAACGACCAATAATCCACAGAAGATCGCCATGTGGCAGCAAGCGTGGGCATATGCCATCGACAACAGTGACAAGTTTGTAGCGGCACTCCAGCAGCATTTACTGTTGGTAGCCGTACCGCTGGCGATCGGCATCACGTTAGGGTTACCGCTCGGCTGGTGGAGTGCTCAGTCCAAAACTGTGTCGACAGTGGTGATTAACGGCTTCAATGCCTTACGGGTGATTCCGAGCTTGGCGGTACTATTTTTAGCGATTCCAGTGTTGGGGCTCAGCTTTGCCTCGGCAGCGATCGCCCTCACGTTGCTGGCGATGCCGCCAATCCTGATCAGCACCGACATTGCCTTCCGCACCATTGCTCCGGCCATTCAAGAAGCGGCGATCGGCATGGGAATGAACCAGTCACAAATCTTGCGCCAGATTGAGATTCCGCTAGCGCTACCTGTGATTATCGCGGGCATCAAAACCGCGACGGTGGAAGTGATTGCCAGTGCAACCTTGGCAGCGTTTGTGGGAGCGGGTGGCCTCGGCGATTTCATCGTTCTCGGCTTTGCCGCCTATGATCCGGCCATTCTGCTGGTGGGGGCCATCCCCGTAGCGGTACTCGCGCTGATCGCAGAAGTGAGTCTGAGCTGGCTGGAGCGATCGCTGCAGCCATAACTCCATTCACCGAGACGTCTTATTTGTCGGATCCATCCTCAGCAATTTTTCCGTAAAATCAATGCAACTAGCGGACTGTGGTCATGACGCTCAAATCGACGATCGCTGCTTACCTTGACGATACGAACCGCGAGACGGGGGGCTGGGTCACCGGCGCGATCGCCCTGCTGACGGTTGCCGCCGGGGTATTAGTCGTCCTCAGTACTTACGAAATCTCAACCGCCTGGCAGCCGGTAATCAATGTCGCTAACGGGGCGATATTGACCCTGTTCATCGCGGAATATGGCTTGCGACTGTGGACTGCCGAACGCTGGTGGCGCTACGCCTTTAGCCTGTACGGCGTGGTTGACCTCATCGCAATTGTCTCGCTCGGGCCGGGAGTCTTCAATCTCCCAGGGCTACAGCTGGTGCGCTGGTTACGGGTGCTGCGGTTATCGCGCTTGTTGAGCGATCGCGCCATGTTGGCCCGCATCACCGCCGCCGATACTCTAGCCGTCGTCAGAATTATCTTTACCGTCATCGGCATTATTTTTGTCTATGCCGGACTCATTTTTCAGGTCGAAGAGCATTATCAACCCGAAACCTTTGGCACGTTTTTTGATGCTGCTTATTTTGCGGTGGTCACCATTACCACGGTCGGGTACGGCGATATCACGCCAGTCTCAGAAGCGGGCCGTCTCTGCACCATGCTGATGATTTTGACCGGCATCGCCCTGGTGCCCACCCAGTTGGGCGATCTGATCCGGCGCATTATCAAGGTTTCCAATTCCATTGAAAAGCCCTGCGATCGCTGTGGAGCAGTCCTGCACGATCCCGATGCCCTCTTTTGCAAGCGCTGTGGCTCGTCCTTAGTGATGCCCTCCCTGTTGAAGCAAATT
Organism: uncultured Halomicronema sp.; assembly: GCA_964522775.1. GTDB lineage: Bacteria > Cyanobacteriota > Cyanobacteriia > Phormidesmidales > Phormidesmidaceae > Halomicronema. The sequence continues at coordinate 9,595 of CAZFWL010000041.1, read as the reverse complement.
TCTGATGACGATGGGTGGTCGCCTGAACCCATGACTCCATCAGATGAAGGCAATCTTGCTATTCCTGCCGAGGTGATGGATGCCACCTCCGCCCCCTCGCCTCAACCCCCGACGTGATCACCCTCAAAATTCCTGAATGCTTTTGGCTAGGAGCGATACAATATGCCTTTTCCATCGGCGTATGAGTGTACGGGCTGTGTCGCCACTAGACTTAATGTGGGCCTTAATCGGGTTAGTGCTGACCATAGCTGCAACATGGTCAGAAGCCTTTATTACCAATGCTCCATGGGCCTGGAATGAAACGGGCGTTCAAGTGTATTCCCTGGGAGTCAGTTTCCAGATAGGAGCGGTCTTGTTAACTGCCTGTGTCGGGGGCAAGAATGCGGCCACGCTGTCGCAAATTGCTTACCTGACCCTCGGCCTCTTGTTCTTTCAATTTTTTGGCCTGCCCATTTTTACGCAAGGGGGCGGTTTAGGCTACGTACAAGAACCCAGTTTCGGCTATTTGCTCGGGTTTATTCCCGCTGCCTGGGTTTGTGGGTCTCTAGCGTTTCGCGATCGCCCTAAACTGGAATCATTAGCGTTCAGCAGCTTGTGCGGGTTGGGCATCATTCACGGGTGTGGGCTAGCCTATCTAGCAATCGCTTCGCTGGGGGGATGGCTACAGCAGGTGACCTTTCCCGCTTGGGAAGCAATTTTGGCTTACTCCTTGGCACCGTTACCAGGACAGCTCATTATGGTATGTGCCGTCTCTGTGGCGGCCTATCTGCTGCGGCAACTCTTGTTTTATTGAGGCTTATGAACAAGCTTAAAAATCCGTATTTTTGGGTTGCGGCAATTATTGGCCTGGTACTCGACCAACTCACCAAACTGTGGGTCGTCAACAACTTTGAGCTGACCTTTCCCCCGGAGACAATTCCCCTGTGGCCAGGTGTTTTTCATTTCACCTATGTCACCAACACGGGTGCCGCCTTTAGCCTGTTTAGCGAAAATGGGGACTGGTTGCGGTGGCTTTCCCTGGTCGTCAGCCTGGCCCTGATGGCACTGGGCTTGTTCATCGCGCTCGCCAATCGGTGGGAACAGGTCGGCTACGGCTTGATTCTCAGTGGCGCATTGGGCAACGGCATCGATCGATTCTTGAATGGCGAAGTGGTGGACTTTTTCGATTTTCGCCTGATTCGATTCCCGATTTTCAACGTGGCGGATGTTTGCATCAATATCGGCATCGCTTGCCTGATTATTGCCGCCTTTCGCGTATCTGCTGATGACTCCTCCGGCGGCAATGGTTCTAAATCGTCTAAAAAAGGCGGTAAAAAGCTGAATTCTTAGGGACAGTCTAGCGATCGCCCCTTGCCGCCATCTGCACCCCGGTGTCGATCAGTAGAATATTCATCAGTCCTTTTTTGTGCGTGTATGAGTTCTTCGTCACCGCCACCCTCACCGCCGCCCCCGCCTCAGACCCTGCTGGGCAATGTGACCCAAGCCTTTAAGGCGGTGCAGCAAAAGATTGACTTCTCACAAATTGCGCTGAAGTCGGGGGCACGCCCGGCCCAGCTGGAAGTTTCCTATCAGGATAAAGTCGAAACTTTTCCACTGTTGGGCGATCGCTACCTACTGGGCCGTAGCTCTCAACAGAGCGACATCGTGGTGGCCAGCCCCATCGTCAGCCAAATTCACACCTCCATCACCCGCGACCCCAATCGGCCCGGTCGCCCCTTCGTGATTAAGGACAAAAAATCCACCAACGGCCTATATCGTGGCAAAAAACGACTCAACTATTGGGTGTTACAGCACGGCGATGTGTTGACGCTCGGCCCCTCCGACTTGGCCGACGGCGTCACTTTGCGATATCTCGATCCGCCGCCCGCCTACATGCAAGGGCTGAAGTATGGGCTCTATGGCTTTACGGGCATCACCGCAGTCATCGGCTTGTGGATTGTGGCACTGGAATGGCCCAAAATTCCCATGCGGCCCTTTCCCGAATCGGTGCAGGGGCCAGTGGTCATCTACGCCGAAGAAGGGAGTGAGGTCGTGCCCCTACGGCCAGAACCGACCCAAGCCCACCAGGAAAACAGCCGCATCGCAGACTACGGCTCCTATTTACCCAAAGCGGTCGTGGCGTCTGAGGACACGCGCTACTACTGGCACTTAGGCATTGACCCCCTGGGGATTACCCGCGCCCTGATTACGAACATTCGCGGCGGCGAAATTCGCGAGGGCGGCAGCACCATTACCCAACAGCTGGCCCGCAGCGTCTATCGGGAATATGTGGGCACGGACGACTCCGCCGGACGCAAGGTGCGCGAAGCGGTGGTGGCGCTCAAGCTCGAAAGTTTTTACAGCAAAGATGATCTGCTGCTGTTTTACTTAAACCGCGTCTTCCTCGGCGGCAATCTGTATGGCTTTGAGGATGCGGCCCAGTTTTACTTTGGCAAAACCGCCCAGGAGTTGAACCTATCGGAAGCAGCGACCTTGGTGGGGATTTTGCCCGCGCCCAACGCCTTCAATCCGGTAACGAACTACGAGGCGGCAGTAGCCTATCGCGATCGCGTTCTCGACCGCATGACCGCCCTGGGCATGGTGAGTGCCGAAGAAGCCCGCCGCGCCCGGCGATCGCGCATCGAAATCAGCCCCGACGCCCGGGAAGAACTGCAAAGCATCCGTGCCCCCTATTTCTACAGCTACATTTTTCAAGAGTTAGAAACGGTGTTGGGCAGCGGTCTGGCACGGGAAGGCAACTTTATCGTTGAATCGACGTTGGACCTGGATATGCAGGCTGATGCGGAAGCGGCTCTGCAAAGCCACATTGGCACTACCGGCGCGGCGCTGAACTACAGCGAAGGGGCAATGGTCACTCTAGACAGTAATACGTCCGCCATTCGCGCCTATGTTGGCGGCGTTGATTTTCAGTCCAGCCAGTTCGATCGTGCCTCCCAAGCGTTGCGGCAACCCGGTTCCACCTTCAAAGTGTTTGCCTATGCCGCCGCGTTAGCCGACGACATTCCCCCTAGCCAGACGTTCGACTGTAGCGGCCTGAACTGGAATGGCCAATTTTTTGACGGCTGCCGTTCCGGCGCGGGGGCGATGAACATGTATGACGGTCTGGCCCTCTCGGAAAACGTCGTGGCCCTGCGCATCGCTCAGGAAGTTGGCCTCAACTCGGTAATCCAAACCGCTCAACGCCTGGGCATCGACAGCGACCTGAATCCGGCACCGGGACTGGTGCTGGGGGAAAGCGAAGTGACGCCGCTAGAGCTGACGGGAGCCTTTGGGGCGATCGCCAACGACGGTATATGGAACCCGCCCCACGGCATCTTGCGCGTGCTCGACAGCAGCGACTGCACCGACCCCAACGACGCCAACAGCTGTCGCATCATCTACGAGTTTGGCCAAACGGGTGACACCAATCAGCAGGCCATCTCGCCCGCGATCGCCCAAACCCTAACGGATATGATGCGAGGCGTCGTACAGGGCGGCACCGGACGCAGCGCCTTCATCGGCTTAGGCGAAGCGGGCAAAACGGGAACCACCAACGACAACCGCGATCTCTGGTTTGTCGGCTTTGTGCCTAACCGAGATTTAGTGACAGGGGTGTGGCTGGGCAATGATGACAACACCCCGACCAGCGGCAGCAGCGGCAACGCCGCCGAGCTTTGGGGTGCCTACATGGATGATGTCACGCGATAAGCACAAAAAACTTTGAGCCGTCGAGAGGGCTGATTATACTGAATACGTCTACCTAATCACCTTTATCGGGATGCTTGGCTGACGTATTTTCGCCTAAACACCTAAACGAGGCGATCAAGCTAAAAAATTTCTATCTAATCACCAAGGGAAGGAGTTATGTAAAACATTTTAGTCCAACAAATAGTTAGGCGGTGCGCCAACGGAAATCTCATAGAATTATTACTTACTCGATATAAGTTTGAGAGGTTATTGTGAACGAGTTTAAGGCTGTAAAGATTATTAGTATCTTTAGTATTTGGCTAGGCTTTCTAGCAGTGTACCTTTTTCAGGCAGAAAATCTGAAGTTACCTGGACACAAGGATGGATTCGGGAAAAGAATCTTCACCTTTCCTCTCTATTCCCTAACTATATTTACACTGCTATTTGCTTTTAGGTTCGCTTTCCTGTCAGATTCAATAACCTTAAGCACGTTCAATAAACTAGGATTTAAAAATACTGGAATTGCAGATGAAAACGTGCAATTTGTCAGCTTTGTTTTCACGATTCTTGTAGGTACGCCAATTGCCTTGCTATACAGAAAGTTGATAGATACGCGAAAAGCAATTGAGAAAGATGACGATATCAAAAAGTATTTTCCTCGAACAGGTATTATATTGGCATTGATTTCAGCAATCTGTTCTACAACTTACTTGCTCTTACCTTGATATAGAGACAGACAGCTAGTGCAGCTTTTCTTTGTTGAAGTTGTGATGTTGTTCGTGCGTAGGATTTTTCCTGTATTTGCACAGCAGATTCTACGGATCAGCTCTGCAAATATAAAAGTTAGTTAGCTAGGCCTGCTGCTGACGCTTTACGTTAGCAATTCTGATTGGTCAGACTTTAGGCAGCAGTTATTTCTAAAGCAATTGTTAGCGATTTGATTATTGCAGTCGCAGCCAGCAATGCATTCCCCTCCAATATTGACAGCGATCGCCTTCAAGCACTGCGGAGAAAAATGCCTGTGTTGATCGTCATATGAGTTGGGCCTGTTTTTCAGAACGGACTCCGCACACATTTTCGACTGACAGGAGGGCTAAAAGCGCGATGCCTGAATTGACTGAGTGTAACTTGAAGGGCTCGATCGCGATCGCGGATGCTCAGTTGCAGCTAGCGATCGCCTATGCCAAACAAGGAGATTTAGAGGCGGCCAAACGACACGCTCAGCTTGCAGCGGAGCAGGCAACGCCACACTGGCAAAATCTGGAATCGCTCGGTGTCCTGCTATTTCAGTTGAGTCGGTTCTCAGCCGCGCGTCGCTTACTCACCCAGGCTGAGCAAAACGGGCCGTTGGGCAGCGAAGCGCTCAAAATGCTGGCCGCGCTGTACCGCCGCGCCGGTGAAAGCGCCAAGGCACGACACTGCATTGCGGCCATGGCGCAGCTCAACGCGATCGCTGCTCCCAGTCATCCCCACCCCGATCGGCCCAATATTCTGCGCCTCCGCTCGGTAGAAAAAAGCTACTTCGGCATTAAAACCAATCGCAAAACGAACTTGCGGTACTGTCGGCTCAAGGGGGGCCACTTTTCCAGCAAACATCTCATTGACCGGAACCGCTGCAACCTCTATGTCGGGACGGTGTTTGGCAACCACTCAATCGGGCCGGAGGCACTGCCGCAGGTTGACCTCATCATTAATAGCGTCAGTTGCCCTGACCTAGACCCAATGGGGCTGAACCACGTCGAAGCCTGCTTGGCAAATTTCCCAGACGTGCCAGTCATCAACCCACCTGGCAAAGTGCGCCGCACCACCCGCGCCGAAAATGCCCGTCGACTGGGCGGCCTTCCCAATGCCATCCTGCCGCAGGCCGAGCTGTTCCGACTCGAAGGGCCAGCGGAGGCGATCGCCCATCAGATAGAAGCGACCGGACTGAGCTATCCGATGATTGTGCGCCATTGCGGAACGCAGACGGGTAAGACGGTAGCCAAGGTTGACCACCGTCCGGCTCTAATCGAATGGTTAGCAGACCAGCCCCCAGACACCGAGATCTACGCCACAGCGTTTATCGATTGTCGGTGGCCGGACGACTACTACCAGACGTCCCGAGTGTTCTTCATCGACGGCGAGCTGTTTCCGGTTGCCAGCTTAGCCAGCGACACCTGGCAAATTCATTCGGGCGATCGCTACCGCATCATGTCGTCCACGCCCTCAACCCAAGCAGACGAGCAACGGTTCTTGAGCGATCCCGCCGCTTACCTAGGCTCAAAAGCCTTCGCTGCGCTCTACGCCATCTGCGACACGATTGACCTGGATTTTTTCGGCATTGACTTCACCCTCGACGCCGAGGGCAACGTCATCGTGTTTGAGGCGAATGCCGCCATGCGTCACAATTTCGACCACGCGGAAAACTTCCCCTATACCCGCCCTCATTTAGAAAAAGTCTCGGCAGCGTTTGCCGCTATGCTCGAACGGCGAATCGTCGTGAAAACGCTGCTCTAGCGCCTATCCAGGTTTTCCTGGCGACAGCGATCGCGCCCCATCACTATCACGTTGTGCAAAGTGATGGCCACTCTCGCAAGGTTTTGACGTCACAGATGTCTAGGTCCATGCGCCAAACGCACTAATTAAGACGATGAACCGATTCAACCTTACTCAGTTTGCCGGACCAACTGGCCAACTCTCGACCGAGGCGACTCGCGAACTGGCCACCGCATTGATCGCGGCGCTCAAGGCACCACCGTACTGGCTAGTCTTAGTCACAGACCAGCAGCCCATTGACCTCGACAAGATCATCGCCATTTTGACAACGATGAGGCAACCTCAAGCGACCACCGGTGGTGAACTGCCCCGCATTTCGAAAACCAAGATTCGAGTTGATGCGACTCAGTCAACTCGCGGCGGCAATGTGACCCGCTATAGCCGCACCCCAGATGCCCTGCCACTGCACACCGACTGTAGCAATAAGGTCTCCCCACCCAACCTGGTGGCGTTTGCGATGGAACGACCAGATCCCCAAGGCGGCGGCGAGAGCATGATGTTGTCGGCGGCGGATCTGGTGGATGAATTGCCCGCACACCTGATCAGTCAATTGCGTCAGCCCGACTTTCCGTTTACCGCCAAGAAGCGGTATCCAATTCTCCAGGGTGAGGGCGACGACGTACAGATTCGCTACTATCAGCAACAGATCAATTCGGCACTAGGCAAGCAGTGTGCGGTGTCGGACACTTTGCAGTCAGCGATCGATGAATTAGAACGCTACCTAGCACTGTCTGTGCGATCGGTGCGCTTTGCGATGCAGGCGGGTGAGGTGGTCATGATGGATAATCAGCGCGTCTTGCACGGTCGTAGTGCGATGCCAGCTAATAGCAGCCGTCTGATGCACCGCTTCCGTCTGTCGGTCCCAGCGCTATCCACTTGTAAAGCCTAGGTCACAAACCAGTTAGCCAAGTCGGCCAGGAAAATGTAGGCCAAGCCAAGAAGGAGGCTGTTTCCGTTTTGCAAAAGGGACAGTGAAGTTCATTCTCGTCATGAAGTTGCTAATCCTGCTCTCTGAGAGCCCTTTCCCAGACTAGCGATGACGTCGATAAAGTCCTCCAACCATTTCAGAAGTAGCGTAACCGTGCCCAGTACCCGGCATCTATCCACTCAATGCGAGCGGACAAGCGGATCAGCAGCCAGTCAACTTTGATGGTTCAATAAAGGTTAAGAAATTTTGCGGTGAGTCGATGCAGCCTACAATCAACCGTCCAAAACCGATCGCACAACCGCGATCGCGCCCGCTCCGCAAAGGGCTCAGGTTTTTGGCGATTGTAGGAGCGATCGCGCTCTCTATTTTTCTATTTGATCGGGCTTTATGGCCCAACCGCTACCAATTAGCTCCTTGGGTCTTTGGCGACGCCGTTTATAAAGTGCAAACCAGCGAAAAAGTCGTAGCGCTCACTTTTGACGATGGTCCCGACCCGCGTTACACCGCACAAATTGGGCAAATCCTGGCGGATGCCGGAGCTCCGAGCACCTTTTTTGTCATGGGACGACACGTTGAGCAACATCCCGAAGTGGTCGAAACCTTGATGGCTCAGGGACATGAGCTCGGCAATCATACTTGGAGCCATCCCAGCCTGAAGGCCAAATCTCCGGCAACCATCCGCGACGAACTGGAATCAACCGATGCGCTGCTGCGTGAGCTAGGCTACACCGCCCCCATTCCGTTCCGATCGCCCTATGGCCACAGTTGGTTTACACTGCCTCACGTGTTGAAGCAGCGCGACCAAACCAACATCTTGTGGACGGTGCAGATGAACGACTGGAAGCCAGAAGAGCCGGACGTGATGATGGAATTGCTGGCTCCTAAATTCGATAATGGGGCGATCGTCCTGATGCACGATGGTGATGGCGAGTCCGAAGGCGCTGATCGCAGCAACACCGTCACCCTGGTGCAAATGATTTTGGACAAATATCTGGCCGAGGGCTATCGCTTTGTCACCGTATCCGACCTGCTAACCGAGGGCACACCGATTCGTCGCTGGCAATAACCCCACCGATTCAGCCCCAAATTTTAACCGCCTCTTGATAGACGACGGGTCGCGATCGCTCTAGATTGATACGAAGGACATCATGTTTTCTTAAACATTGCCCATAAATATGAAAGGATAGGGATCGCTTCACGCACCTCCCTGATAACCACAGTTGTTCACATTAGGTTCGCCACTATGACGAAATTTCCCATTGACCTCACCGCTTATAAGCGAATCACCCTTGATCCCTCAGTTTCCACACTGACCGACGAACAGCGCGCCGCCCTCAAGTTCAACATTGAGCTGTGCCGCGACGCGATCGTCTTCTTCACGGCTACGGGCGCAGCTCGCGGCGTGGGGGGACACACCGGCGGTCCCTACGACACAGTGCCGGAAGTGATGATCTTGGATGCGATTTTCCGAGGCAATGAGGACAAGTATGTCCCCACCTTCTTTGATGAAGCGGGGCACCGAGTGGCAACTCAGTATTTGATGGCCACCCTGAATGGCGACCTGCCTGCTGAGCAACTGATGCAATATCGTGCGGCGGGTTCCACCCTGCCCGGTCACCCCGAATTGGGGTTGACTCCTGGCGTTAAATTTAGCTCCGGTCGTTTGGGTCACATGTGGCCCTATGTCAACGGCGTAGCCCTGGCGAATCCTGGCAAAGCCGTTTTCTGCCTTGGTTCCGACGGTTCCCAACAAGAAGGAAACGACGCGGAAGCAGCCCGTCTCGCGGTGGCGAACCACATTAATGTGAAGCTGCTGATCGATGACAATGACGTGACCATCGCTGGCCATCCCTCCAGCTACATGGGCGGCTACAGCGTCAAGCAAACCCTGACAGGTCATGGCCTCACCGTGTTGGAAGGCGATGGTGAAGACATTGATACCCTCTACGCCAATATCTGCAAGGCGATCGCCACCCCCGGCCCAGTAGCCATCATCAACAAGCGCCCCATGTCCGTCGGCATTGAAGGCATCGAAGGCAGCACTCACGGTCACGACGTGATTCCCGTTGATGCTGCCATCAAGTATTTGGAAGACAAGGGTCATGCGGAAGCTGCCACCATTCTGAAAACCACTGAGAAGCCAAAGAATACCTACGAGTTCATCGGCTCTTCAGATAAAGTTGGCGCTAACCGTAACGTCTTTGGCGATGCCGTCGTCGAGATTCTCGGCAGCATGGATGAGACTGCCCGTAAGGAAAGCGTTCTCGTGGTGGACAGCGACCTCGAAGGTTCCTGCGGTTTGGCGCAAATTCGCAAGGCACACCCCGAAGTATTCGTCAGCGGCGGCATTCAAGAGCGCGGCAACCTGTCCGCTGCAGCTGGTTTCGGGATGGAAAAAGGCAAGCAGGGCATTTTCGCCACCTTCGCGGCCTTCTTAGAAATGTGTATTTCTGAGATCACCATGGC
>CAZFWL010000040.1:0-11420 GCA_964522775.1 uncultured Halomicronema sp. | reverse complement strand
TAAAAACTGTTGACACCATCGGAGCGGTCGACTCAGTTTCTGATCCTCTGGCTGATCCTGTGAAATCGACATATTTTAGAGTCCCTAAATATCCGCGATCGCAGCTAAAAAAGAATGGGTTTTGAGTTTTAGCTACTACATGTAGCGTATGGCAATTGTTGACACGCCTAGAGAAGTTGATATGAGCATTGAATAAATAATTCGTAATCGATCCATGAAAGTCATTACTTTCAGTGATTTTTGCCTTGCGATCGCGAATTCTTGCTCCCTATATCGGCAATCTGACACACTTCCTATAGTCAGTAGTGTCAGATCTTAAATCCTTGCTGGACAAGGATTTCAAGGGTTGAGCTGAGTATTTTGCCTGGATGATTGCCGTTGAAATTCAGAAAACCGTCCCATTTCGGAGTCCCAATCTGGAATGATCGACTATCGTGAATATAGACCTTGGAAAACACTCAACTTTTTTAGTGTTTTTAAGGATCAAAGTTTGAATTTGTGATAGTCCAATGACCCACGATTCTGCTGGCTTGTCCAATGTGCCTGCACCTTGTTTGGTTGATCAGGGCATTGTGGTGAACAAAACCGACATGCTGAGGCTGCTCAATGATTTGGGGCAAGTGAACTACACAGATATTCATGAAGCCGGTGTCCGTAGCAGTGGCACTGGCTATGTAATGGACGTTTTTGCCGAGCCAGGAGTTTCCACTCTAGTCGCCAATCAAAGTCTCTACCTCAACGTTCACAGTTTTGATTACATTCAGCTCGATCGGTTGCCTGACGGGCAGAGCTGTTTCAAGCTTTTCCAAGAAAGTCGGTGTTTACAGCTGGTGCCGCTGACCTCCCCGATCAAAGAACAGGCTAAGCGTGATCTCGATGCCGCCGCGATCGAAGAAATTGTGGCCGAAGCCCTCTCTGCCAGTTGGGATGCTTGCCTCGACGACGACGGGCCGCTAGCCTAAGTAGCCTGTGCCCTGGAGTCCCAAACGTTGAAGCATTTTGAGTATCAGGTAGAAGCTACCTGCCCACAGACCCGCGCCCGCGCAGGCAAGTTTCAAACTCCTCACGGCATTGTCGAAACGCCTCGCTTTATGCCGGTAGGTACCCTGGCGAATGTGAAAACGGTCACCCCTGAGCAGCTTCAGCAAACCGGGGCGCAAATGGTGCTCGCCAATACGTATCACCTGCACCTGCAACCGGGAGAGGCGCTAGTGGAGCAGGCGGGTGGAGTGCATCAATTCATGGGTTGGCACGGCCCCATGCTGACCGATTCTGGCGGTTTTCAAGTGTTTAGCCTGAGCGACATTCGCACCATTTCAGAAGCCGGGGTGAAATTTCGCTCGCCCCGCGATGGTCGCATCATCAATATGACGCCGGAAGAATCTATTCGTATCCAAAATTCTCTGGGTGCGGATGTGATTATGGCCTTTGATGAGTGCCCCCCTTATCCGGCTAGCCGGGAAGCGGTAGAAGTGGCGACCGATCGCACCTATCGCTGGCTGCAACGCTGCATTGAGGCTCACCAACGCTCTGACCAAGCGCTTTTTGGCATTGTGCAAGGAGGCGTTTACCTGGATCTGCGGGCTCAAGCCGCCGCCGCCCTGACTGAACTGGACTTGCCTGGCTATGCCATTGGTGGCGTCAGTGTTGGGGAACCTCCAGAACTCATTGAAAAAATTGTGCGCGCGACAACGCCCATGCTGCCGCCCCATAAACCTCGCTACCTCATGGGGGTTGGTACCCATCGCGAAATGGTGCAGGCGATCGCGGCCGGTATGGACTTATTCGACTGTGTGATTCCCACCCGGCTGGCGCGACACGGCACCGCGATCGTGCAGGGCGAACGCTGGAACTTGAAAAATTCCCGCTTCCGCAAAGACCTAACGCCGTTAGATGAAACGTGTGGCTGCTACACCTGTCGCACCTTCACTCGGGCTTATCTCTGTCACCTCATCCACGCCCACGAAATTCTGGCTCACACACTCCTGTCGATTCACAACATTACAGCCCTGGTCAGTTTTACCCAGCGCATTCGGGAGGCGATTTTGAACGGTCGATTCGTCGAGGAATTTGGCGACTGGTTAACACCTGAGCAACAAACTTTAGACCCTCAACAGTCGGGAGACTTTTCGGAGACCGCTAGCGCTGAAAGTCGGTGACGCTTTGCAACTGCAACTGACGCCAGAAGAAACCAAAGAATTACACGCGATCGCTACCAATCACGCTCTCAGCCTAGAAGGTCTCTACGAACGCCTCGAAACGTTGACCTGGGGCGATGGACTGTTGGAGTTTAGGATGCAATCCAGCATCGGACTGGCCCCTTGGATGGAGCAGCTCTCCGCACTCAGCGATCGCGTCAATCGCCGCCTACGAAAGTCGGGAGTTCCTGCTGGGCCGAGTTTAGAGGCTTATGAAGCATACCTGTCGGAACGGTCCTAGCTGATTACAAGCCCGACAGATTTCCCAAGCGCGATCGCCCATTGCCAAACGTCCCTTCCCGAATTTCGTACACCGCATTCTGAATTCTGAATCGTCTTGGCAAAGGCGTGATACCCTGACATCCTTAGTATTGGGAATGCCGGAAAGAGGAAGCGATCGCGTGCTGGATCTAAAAACCATTCGACAAAATTTTGACGCGGTGCAAGCCACCCTGAATCGTCGTGGCGGCGACTACGATTTGCAGACCGTGATTGACCTGGATCAGCAACAGCGCGAAATTGAAGGCACGCGATCGCAGCTCCAGGCTCGCAGCAACGAAATTGGCAAATCCGTCGGCCAAAAGATTCGCGAAGGCGCTGACCCCAAAGGCCCAGAAGTGGCTGCTCTGCGTGAAGCAGGCAATCAGGTCAAAGCTCAACTAGGGGAACTGGAACCTCAAGAACGGGAACTCAAAGCGCAAATTGAGGCCATTCTCCTGGGCATTCCCAACTTACCTAGTGACACCACCCCTGATGGCAAAGACGAATCAGAAAATGTGGAAGTGCGTCGCTGGGGCGATGAATACCTGCCCAAAGATAGCGCTGCGCTCAAGCCCCACTGGGAAGTCGGCGAGGCGATGGGTATTTTGAATTTTGAGCGCTCGGCCAAAATTGCCCAAAGTCGCTTTGTGGCACTCATGGGCGTTGGCGCGGCGTTAGAGCGGGCTCTTATTACCTACATGCTCAACCGCCATACTCAGCATGGCTACACCGAAGTCATTCCCCCCTATTTGGTTAATACCGCTTCCCTCACCGCCTCAGGCCAACTCCCCAAGTTTGCGGAAGAAAGCTTTCAATGCAAAAACGACGATCTTTGGCTTTCCCCCACCGCCGAAGTTCCCGTTACCAACCTGCACCGTGACGAGATTCTCGCAGCGGATGAACTTCCTTATCACTACTGTTCCTTCACCCCTTGCTTTCGGCGCGAGGCCGGTAGCTATGGCCGCGATACCCGTGGCCTCATTCGTCTGCACCAGTTCAATAAGGTGGAAATGTACAAGTTCGTTCGTCCCGAAACCTCTGAAGACGAACATCAGGCCCTAGTCAAAGATGCCGAAGCGATTTTGCAAGGCTTGAAACTGCCCTACCGCGTCATTGAACTGTGTACTGGTGATTTGGGCTTCTCAGCCAACAAGACTTATGACCTGGAAGTTTGGCTGCCCTCCTCTGGCACCTATCGCGAAATTTCTAGCTGCTCGAATTGTGGTGACTACCAAGCCCGCCGCGCCAACATCCGCTTTAAGGAAACCGGCAAGAAAGGGACTCAGTTTGCTCATACGCTGAATGGTTCCGGGCTCGCGATCGGTCGCACGATGGCCGCCATTTTGGAGAATTACCAGCAGCCTGATGGCTCTGTGAAGGTACCTGATGTGCTCCAGCCTTACATGAATCGTGAGTGGCTGTAATCTCTTTGTCGCAAAATCCATCATATTTCAGAATTGTGTTGCCTTGGCATCAGGTGCGTCAGGCTGACGTGCAGTCGCTGGGCTAAGTTTTGCGGTGATAAATGGTGTGGGCAGATAGAATAGGAAAACGTATTTGTTGCGACACTGAAGAAATCTATGTCCGTTTTGGCCGCGATCGGCGTCATTGCCCTGCTGGTATTTGTCCATGAATCTGGACATTTCCTAGCTGCCCGTTTTCAAGGAATTCATGTAAACCGTTTTTCTATCGGTTTTGGTCCCATTCTGTGGAAATATCAGGGGCCGGAAACTGAATACGCCGTGCGGGCAATTCCTCTGGGAGGCTTTGTCGGCTTCCCTGACGACGATCCGGAAAGTGAAATTCCGCCGCAAGATCCAGATTTGCTGAAAAATCGCCCCATTTTGGATCGGGCTATTGTCATCAGTGCTGGTGTTATTGCCAATTTACTGTTCGCTTACCTGGTTTTTGTCGTCCAATTCGCGGCGGTCGGCGTTCCTCAGGCTTTCAATCCAGAGCCTGGGATTCTAATTCCCCAGGTGGTCTCTGAAACTTCTCCTGCGGCTCAAGCCGGTCTTGAAGACGGGGATGTGATTCTATCTGCGAATGGTACTGACTTTGGCACCGAAGATAGCTCCGTTAAGTCTTTCGTCGATTTGATTCAAGCCAATCCTAATCAACCCATTGATATGACGGTTGAGCGCGACGGGCAAATTTTGGATCTGACAGTCACACCAGAACTAAGTCCAGAAAATACTGCCGTGATTGGTGTGCAGTTACAGCGCAACGGTGAGTTTGAGTATCGTCGTGCCAATACCGTGTTCGAAGTTTTCACGCTAGCTGCGCGCGAGTTCCAAGACATGTTGCTGCAAACGGTTCAGGGCTTCGCCATGCTCATCACCAATTTCTCGCAGATGGCGGGACAAGTGGCTGGGCCGGTGAAAATTGTCGAGCAGGGGGCCGGTTTAGCGGCTTCGAATGCGGCCACGCTTTTTCCGTTTACCGCCATCATCAGCATCAACCTGGCCATTATCAACATTCTGCCGTTACCGGCTTTAGATGGTGGTCAGTTAGCCTTTTTGCTGGTGGAAGCTTTGCGCGGCAAGCCTTTGCCCGATCGCGTTCAAGAAAATGTGATGCAAACTGGTCTGGTTCTGTTACTAGGCTTGGGTGTATTCCTGATCGTGCGTGATACTTCTCAGTTGGCAATCTTTCAGGAATTACTTCAGTGAGTTCCTCCCGCCGGAAACTGCTACCGAAGAAAAAGCGAGCTTTGGAAGCCCTGTCTCGGCTCAAGCAACTTTATCCCGATGCGACCTGTTCGCTGAACTACGAGACACCTGCCCAACTGCTGATTGCGACGATTTTGTCGGCGCAATGTACGGATGAGCGCGTCAATATGGTGACGCCAGCTTTATTTGCTCGTTTCCCCGATGCTTATGCGATGGCGGAAGGCGATTTGGCAGAGATTGAGCAGTTGGTGAAATCTACAGGTTTCTATCGCAACAAGGCGAAAAATATCCAGAATGCTTGCCGCAAAATCGTGACCGACTTTGGTGGCGAGGTTCCTCGCATAATGGAAGAGTTGACCACCCTGCCGGGAGCCGCACGTAAGACCGCTAATGTCGTATTAGCTCACGCCTTTGGCATCAATGCAGGAGTGACGGTCGATACCCATGTCAAGCGCCTTAGTCGCCTCATGGGATTTACTAAACATACTGATCCCAAAAAGGTCGAGCAAGACTTGATGAAGTTGCTGCCCCAGGCTGATTGGGAGAACTGGTCGATTCGCTTGATCTATCACGGGCGAGCAGTCTGTAATGCCCGTAAGCCAGACTGCGATCGCTGTGAGCTAGCTGACTTATGTGCCTCTGCGAAAATAACCCCAGTACTAGATGAAGCCGAACCAACCTCCGTGGCTCCGGCTCCCTAAAGCCAAATGTCCCTCGGTATGGACCTTACACTGCATATACTGAATCAGCTTCAGTGCCATTTATGATATCCGAATTCGGCACTAGCGAGGCTGATCGCCCCCTATGAATGAGACATTCTGGAGCGTTTATTCAGTCAGGACTGAGTGTCTTGGTAGAAAGGTCGGCTCTGGTATGAACCTTTTAGCTTCTTGATAGAAGCTTACCCTAAGGGGGATCAGGTGAAAAATTGGCAAATTCGTGATTTGAATCACGCTTAAGGAGCAGCAACGTCACAAGATGCGTTTACCATCATCACGGAAACAGAGATGGCAATTCCATACGATTTAAATACATAAATCTATTTGACTTTGCTTGAGTAATGGCTGGTACTTGTCGCAAACCGCTAAAGAAGAATCCATTCAACGCCTATCGTGATCCTGCTACAGGCAAGTGGGTTGTGGTAAAGTCGCTGGCCTAGAAAGTCAAGAAGAACGATCGAACAACGATGATGGGCGATCGTCATTTGCTTGATTTTCACAGAGGCCATTCATGTCCCCTGGAAAGACCGTTACTGAATCGACCAAATTTGTCGGGCTTTGATGCTCTGCGATTTGGCGCCTTATTTGAAAGCTTTTGGAAACTCGGGTTTAGTTTGGACTCAACGCGTAGACTTCACCTTCAAACAGAATTCGGGTGATCCCTTTAGCTTCTAAATACCCCTGCGTTTTGTTCAGCATTAGCCCGTCAGGAACCTTGATGATTCGCTGATTGCGCCGAGCAAACCGCCGAGCGACTCGATGGTTATCAAAGACGGGCAACGTCCGAGCCTGCTCCTCACCCGGAGGGATCGCGCCTAATTCAGAGAAGTCTTTGAGCGGGCAAGTAATGAGCTCTGCCATGCGGTCAACGACCAAATAACAAGGCTTGGTAAACGAGAAACTATCAAAAGAATGAATTGTCAGCGCGGCTTCGCGAGGCACGCTGTAGGAATCACCCTCATCAGACTCATCATCGTCATCCCAAGTTTCGTCATCCCAGTCTTCATCAGACTCTTCGTCATACTCCTCAGGATCGGCGAGTCCTTCAGAAACCCAGGCGGCAACTTCTTGCTCTTCTTCCTCAGCCACAGCGGCTGGTTGTGACTTGCGGCGGGGGGCAGGTACGGGCTTCGGCGTTGTTTTCTCTGAGTCATCAGCTGGCGAGTTGTCAGTGGCAATATCCTCTGATGGCTCAGGCTGGGAATTCGTTGTCTCCACACTTTTAGCGGTTGAACGCCGCCGCCGAGATCGCCGTGGGGTCGGTTTTTCTTTCTCGGAATCGGATGATTCATCGGGCTCGGCAATCGGCTCAGGCTTCGTAGCCTCATCGTCCTGCGCCTCAGGGGCCTCAACAGGAACCTCAGTATCAGTCTGCTCCACTTGGTCAGTATCGTCTGGGGCATTAGTTTCAGCTTCAAGCTGCTCAACCACCGGACTACTAGCCAGCGGGAAACTCCCCCGCTCTCCGCTCCGCTTCCATTTCATCAGTTTGGCGTACTCCTCATCTGGGAGGACTTGCTTCAACACGCGGCTGACAGTGCTACTACTGATGCCAAACTTGTTTGCTAACGTCGATGTCGTTTCCCCCGGTTGGCAATAAATGCTAGTGATTTGTCGTTTATCAGCGTCAGAAAGTTTGCGTGGTGCCATTCGGGGATGCGGGTTTCTATCAGATTGACTTTAATCTTACTGCGATGCCGGAGTTACCGACGCAATTTACCCTAGGCGATGACGCAGCGTCAGATTTCGTTATCTTTTTCCCGCGATCGCTGAATGTCTATGAATCACTTGCGCGGCAGCTTTACGAGTCTTAATGACGACCTCTAGGCATTGAATAGCCAGTATTGCTACCTCTGATTTGCGATGAATCCTCTCACTGGGCAAGTTATAGCTACGAACACTGGCGTTCTTGAGTCGCTTGGCGGCGCGATGTGATCGCGGGGAAGCTGGACTGTCGTGTTAGCTGGGTATATCGGTATTTAGCAGGGGTAGCGGCTTGAATCGCAAACATAACTGGGCTGACGATTCGAGCGTAGTTTATGAGTTTTTTCAATCAGTCAAAGAAATGCTGTGACAGGCAGCAGGTAGGTGGGATTCAGGTTACGCTTAAGAGCTAATCGTTATTTTTGAGCACCGAGCCGAACACGGATTCAGACATGGAACTGGCCAACAGAATTCAGCAAGTCGCCCCGTCAATGACCCTGGCAATTTCTGCTAAGGCCAAGGCGATGAAAAGTGAGGGCATTGATGTTTGCAGCTTTAGTGCTGGGGAACCAGATTTTGACACCCCAACTCACATCAAGGAAGCGGCTAAGTGTGCTCTAGATGAAGGCAAGACACGTTACGGCCCAGCGGCGGGTGAACCGGTGCTTCGGGAAGCGATCGCTCAAAAACTCAGAACAGACAACCACCTCGACTATCAGGCGGATAACGTCATTGTCACAAATGGCGGCAAACATTCCCTTTACGGCCTGATGATGGTGGCGCTCAACCCTGGGGATGAAGTGATTATTCCTGCACCTTATTGGGTGAGCTATCCAGAGATGGTCAAGCTGGCAGGGGGGAAGCCGATCATCGTGCAGACTACCGCCGAAAATGACTACAAAATTACGCCCGAGCAGTTGCGGGCAGTCATTACGGATAAAACCAAGCTGTTTGTTCTAAATTCCCCATCAAATCCCACGGGAACGGTCTATACGCCCCAAGAAATCCGCGCTTTGGCGGCAGTGGTGCTCGCGGCTGATATTTATGTGGTTTCCGATGAGATTTACGAAAAGATTTTGTATGACGATGCCCAGCATCTGAGCATTGGGGCGGTTAGTCCAGAGCTGTTTGAGCGGACGATCATCAGCAATGGTTTTGCCAAGGCGTACTCTATGACGGGTTGGCGAGTGGGTTATCTGGCCGGGCCACAGCCATTGATTCGGGCGATGAGCGTGCTGCAAGGGCAGAGCACGTCGAATGTTTGTACCTTTGCTCAATACGGCGCGATCGCGGCCCTGACGTCGTCGCAGGACTGTGTTGAAAACATGCGCTTGGCGTTTGCCGAAAGACGGGCTTTTATTTTTGACCGAGTCAATCAGATTGCGGGCCTTAAGGCGTCCAAACCGAATGGTGCGTTTTATCTTTACGTTGATATTGAAAGCTTAAACCTCCCATCAGTCGAGTTTTGCGAAACTTTACTGACGGAAAAGCATGTAGCGATGATTCCTGGCATCGCATTCGGCAAAGACGGTACGGTACGGATTTCCTATGCCAGTGACATGGCCACTATTGAAGAGGGCATGAATCGACTCGAAGCCTTTGTCAGAGCACGCTTGTAGACAAAAAATACTGACAATGCTGCTTTTGGCTGGGGCTGAGAGGCCATGCAAGGCAAGCCACTTCATCCCAGCCAGCGTTAAACACCAGGCGCTGATGACGTGTCTCTGCTCTCAAACTTAGATGATTTTGCGATTTTGATCGGGCTACATTTAAGCACATCTGTCATGGCCTCCATTGCAGACGTGAAAATACCCAATTCATTTGAGCAGTAGAGCCCTGAGATGTTTCCTGGGAACACTTTAGGCAGACAGCCGCCCGGCAGAACATTTCATGTGGCAATCCGCGATCAACTACTTTCGGAGTTTACGGACTTATCAAGATCTAAGTCCGGATGCGGGCATTCGTCGTCGCATTAACGTTCAATTGAGTCGCCGTCCCAAACTAGCACTCGAAGACTGGTCGCTTCTGTTTCTGAACATGCTCACAGGTCAGGTTTCAAGCCAGTTACTTACTTTCATGTACGAGCAGTTGCCAGTGTATTCCGGATTGGAAGTGAGCAGAATTCGCCCCAGCGATCGCCTGATCGAAGATCTACAGTTGCCTTTGGTGTGCTGGTTCGATTGGCCCCATCAACTCTGCTGCGATTTTTACGAAACGTTTCATATCGATATCTCGGAAGAATTTGACGAATCACTGCTTGAAACCATTGGTGATTTGGTGTGGTTTTTGCAGCAGCAACTGGCGTCTCATGATTCAATCCCGTCGGGGTAGCAGCGATCGCCCCAGTGAGCGCTAAAGTAGTTAAAAACTCGTTCACTGATACCTACCGCTCGTTATGCCTAGAAGCCAGCGCAACGACAACTTTATTGATAAGACATTTACGGTCATGGCCGACATGATCCTCAAAATGCTGCCCACCAAGCAAAGCGCCAAAGAAGCCTTTGCTTATTATCGGGACGGCATGTCAGCCCAGGCGGATGGGGAATATGCTGAGGCGATGGAAAACTACGAAGAAGCCTTGAAATTAGAGGAAGATCCCTACGATAAGAGCTTTGTGCTTTACAACATGGGCCTGATTCATGCGAGTAATGGTGAGCATGAAATTGCTCTTGGGCGTTACGAAGAGGCGCTAGAGCTCAACCCTCGACTGTGCCAAGCCCTCAACAATATGGCCGTCATTTATCACTACAAAGGTGAAAAGGCGGAAGCAGGAGGGGATAGTCAAGGCGCTAGCGAGTTGTTTGACCAAGCCGCCACTTACTGGATGGAAGCTATCCGCATCGCACCGAACAATTACATCGAAGCGCAAAACTGGCTTAAGAACACAGGTCGTATGAAGGTTGATACGTTCTTTTAATTTTAGCCATCAGCAATTAGCTGGAGCTGGGGAAATAGGGAGCAGGGGAACGACTGCTGTCGTGGCACACTTGACTTCCCCTCGCACCAATTACTCAATGCCCATTCATCCAAATACTCATTTATCCCCTCTACCCATGATTGATCTGGAACAAGTCCGCAAAGTTGCCCACCTCGCTCGTTTGGAGCTGGAAGCGGAAGAAGAAGAACAGTTCACTACGCAGCTCAACAGTATTTTGGAATACGTGGAGCAGTTGAATGAGTTGGATACCGCCGAGGTGACGCCTACAACTCGCGCTATTGAGGTGAGCAACATTCACCGTGCTGATCAGCTAGAGACGTTTGGCGATCGCGAAAGCCTGCTCAGCAATGCGCCTGCTCGCGAAGATGACTTTATCAAAGTCCCCAAAATCATGGAGGACTAGACTGCACTGACTTCGAGCCGATGACTGGTCTACTAAGGTCTCAACGGCTTTTGTGTGTCGTGTGTCCTGCGTATTCGGTTCTCAGCTACTGGGAGCAAATTCTAAGGCTGCCAAGCTGCTTGTACCTTGGCAGCCTGACGCGGTGCTTGGATCGCCTCAAAAATCTGTACGGCGGCGACCTGGTGAGTTTGTGCTAAGAGTTTGTCGGGTTGCCCTTGGAGGGCTAAAGCAAGCTGCCAGTGGGCATCAGCGAGATCGCTCTGGGCACCCAGGTCATCGAGCAAAGCCAGTGCTGTGGTGAGATGATGAATAGCGAGTTCAAGGTCACCCTGTTGCCGGAGTAGTTGCCCCCAGCCAATGAGCGCTTTGGCTTTGACTTGAACATAGTGGCTTTCTTCGGCAAAGGCGATCGCCCGTTCATACAATTCTGTGGCCCGTGCTCCATTGCCTAGATTTGTGTAAGTCTGGGCCAGTAGTTGAATGAAGAAGGCAAAATTAAGGACAAACTTCCACTCATTCATTTCA